>JADKDR010000006.1:300000-461694 GCA_016714535.1 Bacteroidota bacterium | reverse complement strand
ACTTACGTATCATAATTTGGCTTACAACATTTTTGAAAAAAACGGGGATAAAGAAAATGTTGCAAAAGTACTTTGCTACATAGGGCAGGATTATGCAGATGGCGGCAATTATCCTCAGGCATTGGTTTACTTCGAAAAAGCCTTAAAGCTTTACAAAGCGATTGGAGATGAAGAAAGAATTGGCTCCTTGTATTTGCTTTTTGGGTGGGTGTATGTGCAACAAGGAAATTATTATCAATCGTCTAAAATAAACGAAGAGGCCATAAAAACTTTTGAGAAATTAGGCGACAGCTATTCACTCGCCTTTGCTACCAGCAACATTGGAGACGATATGTATAATCTTGGAAATTATGCTGAAGCAATTGCTTATTATAAAAAGGGCCTTTTTGAATTTGAGAAGAAGCATGATAAAATAAATACTTGCGACACTTATTACGACTTAGGAAATTGCATGTTACAACTAAAGGATTATGCTGCTGCCATTAAATTTCAACTTAAATCGCTTGAAATTGCAAGCCAAACAGGATATACCTTTGGTTCGGCTATGGCTAATTTTGGTATTGGTAATTTGTATGAGAAACAAGGAGATTATATCGAAGCGCTCAATAATTATTTATTAGCCATTCAACAATTTAAGCAAATATCTAACAAAGTAGAACTGGCAAGTTTGTATAGTCAAACAGCAGGATGTTATGTTAACCTGAATCAACTTGATAAGGCAAAGGAATACTTTCAATATGCTTTTGATTTAGCAAAACAAATAGATAGCAAAAGGCCTATGCGCGATTATTATCAGCGAGTTGAAAAATTGGATAGCATAACTGGTAATTGGCATCAGGCATATTTAAGTCATAAGGAATTTAATAGATTAAATAATTCCATACTAGACTTTGAAATTGCGTCAAAGCTAACTGCATCTCAATTGAAATACGAAGAAGAGAAAAGCAACCTGATAGAAAAGACAGAACAAGATAAAAAAGATTTGCAGCAGCGCATAGTGCGAAACGCAATTGGAGTTGGACTGCTGGGTGCATTAGTTTTTTCTATAGTGGTGTATAGGCAGCGTAATAAAATTTCGAAAGCAAGAAAGCGAAGCGATGAACTATTATTGAATATTTTACCCGAAGAAGTTGCCGAAGAATTGAAAGCAAAGGGTAGCGCTGACGCAAAACAGTTTGATGATGTAACGGTTATGTTTACCGATTTCAAAGGCTTCACCCAGATTTCTGAAAAACTATCACCAACTGAACTGGTGAATGAAATTCATGATTGCTTTAAGGCATTTGATGAAATCATATCGAAACACAATATTGAAAAAATAAAAACCATAGGCGACAGCTATATGTGCGCAGGTGGATTGCCAGTAATGAATAGGACGAATGCAATGGATGTAGTGAGTGCTGCAGTTGAAATTAATAACTTCATGCAGCAACATTCAATAGTAAGGAAAAGTGAAGGTAAAGAAGTATTTGAAATCAGAATTGGCATTCACACCGGCCCTGTGGTAGCAGGAATTGTAGGGGTAAAAAAATTCGCTTACGATATCTGGGGCGACACGGTAAACATTGCATCGCGAATGGAATCAAGCAGCGAAGCAGGCAAAGTAAACATTAGTGGTAGCACCTATAATTTAGTGAAAGAAAAATATAATTGTTTATATCGCGGAAAAATAGAGGCTAAGAATAAAGGTGAAATTGATATGTATTTTGTGGAAGCCAAAACCTAAGAATCGTTTTTTCATTAAAGCTGTTTTAGTTAAGCAAATAGATTGATGCGCTTCTTTATAATGTGTTTTGTTTGAGCTTGTTCACATTGAGGATGCATAAAAAATGCGCATTTAAAATACAGCCGCTTTTGTATTTAAAATTTTGCAAGCCAAAAGTAAGCGAATGCACTTAGTTTAATTTACCGAGCCATTGCAAACTCCTGCAAGCTGACAGCAAAATAGTGGAGCCTTACATTTTTGTATAAAGCCTTAATAAAAATAAGAATTGCAAAAAATTACTGAACCGAAAAATCAACCCTGCGGTTAAGGTAATCGGTAGCTGTGTTAAGCGGTTGGCGGTTACCTTTTGTTTCGGTGGAGATACGTTCTGCCTCTATACCGTAGTCATCTACTAAAACACGCTTACAGTTTTCGGCACGCTTAAGGCCAAGCTTTTCGTTGAAGTTATCATTACCGCTTACATCGGTGCAACCGGTTAGCGCAATCTTAATATTGGGGTTCATTTTAAGTGCTCGCGCAACGATTAGCAAACGCTCCTGATACACTGGTTTAATAACTGTGCTTCCAATATCTGGCACCCCATCACCATCAGTATCGAGTTCACGTCCATCCGCATCTACTTTAGCACCTTTGGCGCTAAATGGATCGGCATCTTTAAAATCTACTACACCGTCATTATCGGTATCTATTAATGTGCCATCGCTATAGGTTTTTGCACCCTTAGGTGTTTTGTTGTCCTTGTCAAATATATCAGCAACACCATCACCATCGCTATCATTAGCAACACTATCCACTTTTGCATTCATGCGGTTAAGATCTTGATATACCACATCCATTGGGTTAATCCATTCCATTGGCTTGTTCTTTTTACCAAAGGTAAAAGTAAGTGCTGCACTAAATAATGAGAATGCATCAGGTGCGCTATTCTCACCAGCTACTCCTTCTATCTTATCAGTAAAGGTTTTATAATAATCGTAGCTAACTGATAGGTCGGCATGGCCAATGCGGTATTTAAAACCAAGACCAAAGGGAATGCATAATTCGGTAGTCTTATCGCGTTCGATAATAGCATTGCCTCGAGGCAATTGCTTTACCGTTGCCTGATTGCTAAATAAACCCAGACCTGCATCTACAAACATATGGAAGCTCTGATTGCGTTTTAGGTAAGTAATATTGCCAAAATTATAAACCAAACTTAGCGAACCTTGTCTTACAGGGCTGCTGTACGATAATAAATAGCGGTCCTTAAACTCTTTTATGTACACCGAATCGATGGGTGTATCTTTTAATTCGGTGACAAAGCCACGCATACGCAAGCCAATGGTATACGTAAGTTGATAGCCAAACTGAAAGCCGAAAGCCGGGTTTAAAACCATTTGACTTAAGCTACTGTTGGCCTCTTTTTTATGTTTTATATCGCTATGCAAGGCAGACATGCCTCCAAGGATACTAAATGAAAAGCGGTCGAATTTCTTGGGATTGGGTAACGAATACGCAGGGTCTTGTGCCGTAGCAAACTGATTAATTATTAATAATATTGCTACTAGCTGTGCTGTTAACTTGCCGTTTTGCTTTATGCTCATACGTTAATTTTTCTTAGGAATAAGTTACGAATTTATAAACCGTTTTAGAATAGAGGATAAAAAACTACCTGTTGATAAGTTTTTTATAAAATCCTTGCAATAATAATTCTTTTTAATTTATCACCAAACATTAAATATGAGGAAATAAGGTTTTTTGATTATCAACGAGCGATTTTTCTAAGGAAACGCGTATTTCTTCAAAATGTTGAGGCTCATTTACAAAGTCTAATTCTTGAGATTCTATTACTAAAATGTTTAATTCGGGATGTTTGGCCATAAAATTTCGGTATCCCTGATCAATATTTTCAAGATATCCTGCTGCTATTTTCTGTTCATAGCCACGGCCACGTTTTTTTATATTTTTAAGTAAACCCTCCGCGGTATTGCTAAGGTACACCAATATATCTGGCTTTGGCATATGCTGACTGATGATTTCAAAAAAATTTTCGTAGAGCAACCATTCGTTTTGTGCCAGATTATTTTTTGCGAAAATATAGGACTTATCCAAGAGGTAATCACTAACCACTTTAAAATCGTGATGCCTGCTGTGGTCAAATACTTTTTTCATTTGATGATAACGGTCGGCCAGAAAACTCATCTCGAGCGGAAATGCCCACCGCTCAGGGTGTTCGTAAAACCTCGGTAAAAAGGAATTATCGGCAAATTCTTCTAATACTAAATTACATTGATAATACTGCGATAACATGGTGGCAAGCGAAGTCTTGCCCGAACCAATATTACCTTCTATTACTATATATTTAGCATTCATATCGAGCTGTCAAAAATCAGAATAAGGTTAGGCTTTGCAAAAATTAGTTATCAATATTTTTGAGATGTGATAAAGGGAGTATGCAGCTAGAGGGCGGAGCACTTACTTCAACCTTATTTTGTTAATATGCAGTTACCATTTAAATAGGACTGCTAAAATGTATATAGAAACCGTGACGGTTTATATTTGTAAAGGTATAATTGAACGACCAAACCAGGTTGTAATAGGTAACTACATCAAAACTTGCTCCCAAACTCGCCAACATTTTGTTGGATAAAAAATTTTCATTGAAAAAGTAGCGGTCTCTTGCATAGCCTGCATCGGCATTGATATTGATATAAAAGGCAAGTGGTATAGTGTTGAATTTTTCGGTGGGTATCCAATTAATTTTAACCTTAGTTTGAGGCAGCAACGAATACTTAATGCATGATTTTGCTACGCCATGGAAATTACCATTCACCACATATAATTCGAACCCACGCACAAACTCGCTGCCATAACCCAAGCCACGCTGAAAGTAATAAGGAATTTTATCATAGCTATATTTGCGCAACCTGATGCTATATGCATAATGCCAGCGTGTCGATAGTGGTTTAAATACCCTAATACCTATTGAAGCATTGGTTACATCCGGTTCGTTTTGCAGCAAGCCTATTCCTTGTTTCATTATTTCAGTGCTGAATACAAAGCCTCGCAACGGGTACACATTAAAGTCCACATTCTCATACCGGTAACTTACACCTAGTATTAATAACTGAAAATCGCGCTGCGATTTTCCCAGGTAAGCCGGACTAAGCATGATAAGGGAATCGTTTATACGGATGTTGCGGTATTCGGCAAATGCATTGGCAAAGCTATATATCCCTTTACGATAGGTGTAGCGCATGCCCCCAAATGTTTCGCGCCTGGCTATGCCATCTTCAAGGGTTAGAAATTGCAACTTATTATCAATGATCTTAAAGGGCACTTCGCGAAACTGTTGCGTGCCCGCACTAAAATTAAGGCCCATGCTTTGAGCCTTATCTATATATGGTAACGAATAATTTATTCCTAATCGTAATGAATAGCCAAACCGGGCATTGACTTGTAATTTTTCTTTTGCGCCTCTGAAATTTTCGTGCAGCACATACATGCCATAATTGAGGCGCGATAGGTCTTTGGTTTGATACCATTCGTTAAAATTTCGGTCGACCGCCTCCAGTATTGGAAAGGGCCAGATGTACCAACGCTCTTTTACAATGATGGTAATATCGGCCTGATTATTACTCCCGGTAATGTTGGTTTCTACAAAATTAAACAAGTTGGTATTTAGAAGATTGCTTTGAGATCGTAAGATTGCTTTGTCAAGCACTTCAATGCTTAGTGAGTCGCCAGCATGATAAATTATTTCGCGGGTAATAATGCGTTCCTTGGTTTTTTTGTTTCCCGTAATGAGTAGGTTACGAATCACTACTTTCTGCGTGCTATCGGTATCAAGCATACTCCAGCGCACTTGTGCGCCTGCTGCACCGGGCAGCAAAAAACAGGCAGCCAATAACCATGACCATATATGTTGCCAAATGAATATGATGAACCTGCTATACAAAGCGTATAAAATGTTTGTGCCTGCAATATAGAATATCTATAATTAAGAAGTATTGAGCCGCTCAACTAACAGCGAATAGAAAAAACTACAGGTGTTATTAATTGCATTGTAAGTGCAACAAGAGAATCACCTGTTGCAACTTGCATGTAGCACAAGTTACTTTGCTTTAAACTTATTGATGGCATTTCGCGTAAAGTCGCTCAACACCAGGTGTCCACTCATACCGGCACGTTCAGTAAGCAGCGTGTCCCAGTTTTCGGTTCCTTGCCAAAATATTTTTTTCAGCATCATCATAGCTTCGGGATTCGAAGCGGCCAGTGTGCAGGCAAGTTTATCAATGCTTGCATCCATTTCTGCAATGGAATCAAACAGGTGAGCGTACATGCCACGTTGATATGCCCATGCAGCATCGCGCCATTCGGCTGCGTTAATGGAGAGTTCGCAAAATGCTGCAGTGCCAATTTTACGTTCAACGGCAGGGCCAACAACAAAGGGGCCTATGCCAACTGCAAGTTCGCTAAGTTTTACTGATGATGCATTGGTAGCAAAAGTATAATCGGCAGCACAGGCAAGCCCTACGCCTCCACCTACTGCCTTACCTTGCACACGTGCAATAACAAACTTAGGGGCCATGCGCATGGCATTTATCACCATGGCAAAGCCTGAAAAAAAGGCAAGCCCGGCTTCTTTATCCTGAATAGAAATTAGCTCATCAAACGAGGCGCCTGCACAAAATGTTTTATCTCCTTCGCTTTCCAATATGATAACGCGTGCCTCGTTATTCGCTCCTGTATCCACTATAGCTTGAGCTAGTTGCCGCAGTAATTGACCCGGCAATGAATTGCTTTGGGGATGAAAGAATGCAACTCGTGCTATTCCATTTTCAATTTTAACTGATACTTTTCCTTCCATTTATTATTGATTCAAATACTTTTTTGCTGATAGTATATAGTAATGGTTAACTTATTTTTGTTCGGTTACGGTGCCGCTTAACTCAACCAATGGTTGAGCAAAAAGATATTTTTTTTGCGCCACAACCATGGTGTCATCAAACAATACTTCTACCAGATAATTGGCTTCTATATTTTGAGTAGAATCTAAATAATCAACTTTTATATAGTAAGGCTCTTCCGTATTTACAAATCGACTCGACCTGAAGGAATATCCTTCGCTCGTAAATTCAATGGTTTTTAAACTTCCCGAATCGAAGTAGTAGTCATTGTAACATTGAATGTTGACTTTGTTTGCAATAGCACAGCGAACACGATAAGTTACCTTTACCGTTTTAAAGGTATCTTTATTGCAACCACAAAGTAAAAGTGTGGTAGCCACTATCGAAACCCCAACTATTTTTGAAAGTATTCCAGGTAAATAAAAGGCTCTCAATGCAAACATGTGATTCAATAAGCTACTTAAATATTATACGCTTGTTTTATTTTCGGTTTTTATCTCCACGCTTACAGTTCCTCTAAAACCAATTTTAAAACAAACACTTACATAACAACTACCGGGATAAATTATTGTGCTGTTTTATATTACTGTATTAGTGAATTAGCCTTGGCGGCTTTTTCTTCCATTTCTTTTATTACATCTTTTTGGCCTGTAATCTTAGCAAGGCGTACAAGTTCGTTTATTACTGCTTGAGCTTGCCCTGCTTCACGTTCTACCGAAGCAAAATGCGAAGTGCCACGTAATGATGCATAGTAAGTAAGATCGTCCAGATAAATTTCGCCAATCCTGCGACACATTGCATTTCCCTTATCTAGCAACGCTTTTTCTGACTGAATAACCTTTTCTATATCCGTGGAGGGGCGCCCAAGGCTATCTACACCTCCACCTTTTGCCATGGCAGTGCGATAGTACATCTCGGCCATACGCAGGTTCATAATGTTATAGGGAACAGTCTTGTCAGGCATTTCTTCGTTGCATCTGTCAAGCACTTTTTATACAATCATCGTATTTGCCTTCCATGAACTTGGCCTCTGCCAATCGTGAAAAATTATTCTTGATATTCATGGTCATGTTCAGGTTATTTTGATCAAGATATACACCCTCCATTTTCATATTGCCCCATGCAAATTTATTCATGGTGTTGTTGTACATTTCATCAACCGCCACACGTCCGGTTTGTCCATCTTTGTTTACCGTTTTTATAGGTACCAGGCGATAGGCAAGTCCCTCCAACTGGAAATGATCATCGAGGCCAATGTAATTGTCGCTGCCAACCGTAACTGCATAATAAATTGGGCGTTTCCAATTGTTATTTGCAATCAGGTCAAGCATCATCAAGTCAGCCTTTTGCACATAGCCTTTGTTTAAGTCCCATACAATTTCGTTAACAATAAGGGCGCTATCCTTAGCAGCAACAGTACCTGATTTTATTACTTGTTCTTTATCAATGGTCATCTTGAATTTTTTGGTAGGCAGATAATTGATAAAGCTACCATCGCGCAATTGCACTTTGGTTTTAGGATCATCGCTGGTAATAAATTCAAATACAGATTTCAGTTCAATATAATCGCTCGAAATGCTCTTTTGCTCGAAATATGGAATATAGTCGCGCGTTCCTTGAATGTATTTTTCGCGGGGTACAGTAAAGGGTACCGGAGGGCCTTCGTAAGCCTGACGTTTCATTTGGTCTATATACCAGTCTGTATTTAAAAGGCTAAGATTGACAATGCGAACATCCCTGCGCACACCTTCAACTTCTTGTGCATACCATAATGGGAATGTATCGTTATCGCCATTGGTAAAAATAATAGCATTAGGTGCACAAGAGTTTAAGTAATTGGTTGCAAAATCGCGCGATGTATAGCGGTGGCTACGGTCGTGGTCATCCCAACCATTTTTGCCTAACACAACAGGAACCACTGCACATACCAATATGGAAGCCATAGCTGCTCCCTGTGCCGAAATTTTATTTTTCAGAAAATCGTAAAGACCCAATACTCCAAGACCAATCCAGATAGCAAACGCATAGAAGCTTCCAGCATAAGCATAATCACGCTCGCGAGGCTGGTATGGAGGTTGGTTTACATACAATACAATAGCAAGACCAGTTAAGAGGAATAACATGCCAACCACAATAAAATCATTTCGATGGCGATTGAGCTGAAATATAAAACCGAATAATCCTAACGCAAGTGGAAGGAAATAAAAATGATTACGGCCTTTGTTGCTGGTCATGCTGTTTGGCAATTTACCCTGAGGGCCTAAGCGCATTCCATCGATTGCAGAAATTCCGCTCTCCCAGTTACCTTTTAATATTCCTCCGAAACTTTGAATATCGTTTTGCCTTCCAACAAAGTTCCACATAAAGTAACGGATGTACATATGCATTAGCTGATAGTCGAAAAAGAAAGCAAGATTCTCACCATTGGTTGGTCGGCTTTCAAGGTCTTTCTTATGATATTGTTTGTAGTAGCTGGTATGATTGTCTTGACCACTCCACATACGCGGAAAAAATCCACAGTACCTTGAGTCGTAGTTTGGTTTTTGCTTGTATCCTACCTCTTTGTACTTACCATCAAATCGAATGTATTGCATTTCGCCTTGCTTTATGGGGTCGTTTGCATCCTGAGGGGCATTGTAATATTGCCCATATAATAATGGGAAGTCACCATACTGATCACGGCCCAAATAAGATATTAAGGCAAAAACATTTTCAGGGTCATTTTCATCCAGAGGAGGGTTGGCCGCAGAACGAATCACAATCATTGCATAGGAAGAATAACCTATCAGTATAAAGGTAAATGCCAGAACGAATGTGTTGGCAACTACTTGCTTCATGCGCTTGGTGTATCCCAGCGCGAAAAAAATCAATACAGAAACTATTAAATTGAAGAAAATAAACCCGCTCCAAAATGGAAGTCCAAATGTGTTTACAAAAAGCAAATCGAAATAGGCACCCATTTTTACGTAGTAAGAGATTATTCCTTTTTGCACAAAACCAAGCAAGGCCACAGAAATAGCTATAGCAACAAAAAATCCTGTCCAACTAAATTTGTACCGCTTAAAATAATATACCAACGCCAAAGCAGGTATAGCAAGTAAATTAAGTAAATGCACTCCTATGGATAGCCCCATCATGTAAGCGATAAGAATAATCCATCGGGCATTATGTTTTTCGTCCGCTACTTCTTCCCATTTCAATATAGCCCAAAAAACGATAGCTGTAAACACTGCCGAAGTTGCATAAACCTCGCCCTCTACAGCCGAGAACCAAAATGAATCGGTAAAAGTATAAGCTAGTGCACCTATAGCACCAGCACCCATTATGGCAATAAGATCGCCACCGGCAGGCTCTTCCTTGCCTTTGGCTACTAACTTGCGGGCCATATGTGTTATGCTCCAGAATAAGAAGAGAATACAAAAGGCACTGCACAAGCCTGACATGGCATTAACCATTATCGGGATTAGCTTAATATCGCCCATAGAAAACAAGATAAACACACGGGCTAGCATAATAAAAAACGGAGCACCCGGAGGATGCCCAACCTGCAACCTATCGGCACAGGCGATAAATTCTCCGCAATCCCAAAAACTACCCGTTGGTTCAATGGTAGATAAATAGACAAATGAAGCGATGGCAAAAACCAGCCAGCCAACAATATTGTTAATCCGCTTATAACTCATACTTAATTAAAATTTCTGTTTTTTTTGGATAAGTGGGCGAAGTTAGATAAATTATTGAAGTGGCAAATGCTTGCCTCAGATGGATTCCTAAAGACTTGTTAAGCACGAATACTATTAACTTAACCTTGTTATTAACCACATTTAGAATTGAACACGTCTGGCAATTTTACAACTATTTTTGCGTCTTCTAAATCAACATGAACAATCAGCAACATAAAGCTACCGGATGGTTGAAAAAACTACTCCTTACAATTTTGGGTATCATGATGTTGTTAGTGTTATCGCTTTTTATGGTGGGCTCTTTTTTTCAGAAGGAAGTAAAGCAGGCGTTTATAAGTTCGATAAATAAACAATTGAATGTGAAAGTTGAAACCGGAGAGATAAATTTCAGCCTCTTTAACGATTTTCCAAATGCCGCATTAGTCTTTAGGAATGTATTGGCTCATCCCTCTAAGCCATTTAGCCAACAAGATACCCTCCTGTTTGCTTCTAAAATCATATTGTCGTTTAATGCCTTTGAATTATTTGGCAAGAATTATCAAATAAACCGATTAGAATTAAAGAATGGTGTACTTAATATGAAGGTTAATGACAAAGGCGAATCAAACTTTGTGTTTTTAAAACCATCAAGCGATACCACCGCCAGCAGTTTGAGCATAAATTTAGAAAAGGTGTTATTACAAGATGTGAAATATGCATATGTAAACCGCCTTAAGAATGAGCGATATGAATTCTATATCGAAAAAAACGAAAGTAATACAACCTATACGCCCGGAAGGATTTCTATTCGTAGCAAAGTTGATTTTGTAGCTCAACAATTAAAATGGAATGCAACGGGATATATTGATAGTGTGATTGCCAATGCCGAGTTTGACTTGCTAATTGAAAATGAAAATCATTTCTCCATTAATAATTCGGTTATTAAAGTAAAGGAAACCGAAATTCTACTTTCGGGCGACATATACAACCAGCCATCGCATACGGAGCTAAATGTTACCGCACAAAGTAACAATGCCGATATACTTACCTTGTTGCGCTTGCTGCCTGCAGGCAGCAAGGAGTGGACCAATGACTATAAAACCAAAGGATACCTTACCTGGAATGCTACCGTAAAGGGTAAGATAGACAAGTTGAATACGCCCGCTATCGATGTACAGTTTAGTTGTAAAGAAGGAACGTTGCTCACAAAATTTTCTGATGCAGCGCTAAGCAATATTTCGTTTGCAGGTAAGTATACCAATCATCGTGCAGGAAAAAGTAACAACCACTATATACGTTTTGAAAATTTGAAATGCAGTTTCAACGAAAAGGTAATTAAAGCTTCGGGCGAGTTAAACCACTTTGATGATCCTGCCCTCAATTTGATTGCCGAAGGGGGAATAGACCTGGCTCAGTTAAAAGACTTGCTCAAAGCTGATACCGTGGAATTATTAAATGGCGATGCACGAGTACAACTAAAATTTTCGGGTACCATTAGCAATCCATTGACCTATGTGGCAAGTGGTACCATTGCCGTTAGCAATGGAAATGTTAAATTAAAGAATTCGAGCCTGCCGGTAACTAAGATACAATTGCAAGGCAATGTGAATGATAACGCGTTTACACTCGAAGCACTCACCTTTGTGCAAGGCAACAGCGATTACAAACTTAGTGGCAAGGTAAGCAATTTTGCCAGTGCCTTCTTAAAGGGAAATGAACCTATACAGGTGGAGGCATTGCTAAAAATGAAACTGCTTGACATGGACGAACTTATTACATCCGAAAATCAAAGCACTACTAATAACTCGGTAGTAAAATTTCCGGACTGGCTTCATGCAGAACTTACAGTGAGCATTGATAATACCCGATTCAGAAAATTTGAAGCCAAGCGTATAATAGGGACAGTAATCTTAAAGGAAAATGCGCTAATGCTTCAAGAGGTGCAGTTACAAGCAATGCGTGGAAGTATTATGCTCGAAGGTTCGTTGTCCATTTTGGAAGATAGTATTCGAATAATTTGCGATGCCGGATTGTCAAACATTGATATTAATCAGATGATGTATCAGTTTGATAATTTTGGACAACAGTCGCTTACGGATAAAAACCTGAAGGGGAAATTAAATGCCACAGTACAGTTCACTTCTATGTGGTTGCCTACACTTGTTGTTAATCCACAAAGCATAGTTGCAATAAGCGATGTGACTATTGTAAATGGGGAGCTAAACAATTTTGAACCGATGCAGAAATTAAAGAAATATGTAAAGCAAGTTGATTTGCAAAATATAAAATTTGCCAACCTCGAAAATCAAATTGAAATACGTAATCGTAATATCGTATTCCCGGTGATGCGCATTGAAAATAGCGCCATGAACTTTACAGCCAGCGGTACACATAACTTTGATAATGATATAGACTATAGTATAAAGTTGGCGTTAAACGACCTTACGCGGAGGGAAAAAAATCTTAAAACGGAGTTTGGCACCATAGAAGAAGATGGGCTTGGACACACGCAAATTTTTTTAAGAATGAAAGGCCCGGCATCGAATCCCAATGTAAAATATGATACCAAAGCTGTTGAGCAGCATATTACACAAAGTGCAAAGCAGGAAAAGCAAAACCTGAAGGTAATGCTGAATAAGGAATTTGGATTGTTTAAAAAAGACAGCTCGATAAATAAGATTACACCTACCGAAAAGAAAAGGAAGCAGGAATTTCAGGTAGACACAGATCCATTCTAGCAGAATTGATAAAACGAAATATGACTACTTTAGCCCACATGAGCACACAGCAAAAATTACTTCTGGCAGTATTAACTCCGTTTCTATTGTGGGCAGCATGGCCTGCAGGTGGTGTGGCACCTTTGCTGTTGATAGCATTTGTTCCATTGTTAATACTTGAAGATACGTTACTTAAAGAAAAAAGTAAGCGCCTGGCAACATTTGGTATTTTTTATTTATCGTTCCTGCTTTTTAATTTGGCCACTACCTGGTGGGTGTGGAATGCCAGCCCGGGTGGTTCGGTCATGGCCTTTTTGTTCAATTCATTTTTTATGACGTTGGTGTTTTTACTCTTTCACGCATGGCGTAAAAGATGGAAAAGTAACTATGCCTATATACTATTGCCACTGGCATGGATCGGATTTGAATATATTCACATGAACTGGGATGCCTCATGGCCCTGGCTTACCCTTGCCAATGGCTGGGCTGCCTGGTATAAGTGCGTGCAATGGTATGAGTATACAGGGTTTGCAGGAGGAACAGCATGGATATGGGCATGCAATATTTTATTATTTCTTTTAGTAAAAAAAATCAGACAGCAGGAGCGCATAACGCGACCGGCAACTATGGCGTTCTTGGTTGTGGCCGTTCCTTTAGTAATCTCACTTGTACGCTATTACACGTATGTTGAAAAGGAAGATCCGGTTAACATAGTTATATCTCAACCCAATTTGGACCCGTACAGCGATAAATTTTATGGCGACAACACGGCACACATGAATCGTTTATTAGCACTGGCAAAATCAAACATGGATTCCTCCACCCAGTATCTGGTGGCGCCCGAAACAGCTATAGCACAGTCTATGTGGGAAGAAGATTTAAATCTACACCGAATAACACATTTGTTTCAGAATTTTGCCAAGACCTATCCCAACCTTGAAATTGTTATTGGTGCAAGTACCGATCGTTTATATCCCGGAGGTATAGGCCGCACACCTACCGCACGAAAATTTACCCGCTCCGATGATTATTATGATTCGTACAATACAGCATTGCAGTATGATAGCAGCAAGCAAATACAGATCTATCATAAAAGCAAACTGGTACCGGGAGTAGAAAAAATGCCATTCCCAGCACTGTTGAAACCATTAGAAAATTTTGCTATTGACCTTGGTGGCACAAGCGGAAGCCTTGGCAGTCAGGCCGAAGTAAGTGTATTTAAGGGAAAAAAAATGATTGCCCCTGTCATTTGCTATGAGTCGGTATATGGAGCGTTTGTAAATGAGTATATAGAAAAAGGTGCTGAACTGATTTTTATTATTACGAACGATGGATGGTGGGGCAATACGCCCGGCTACAGACAACATTTACAGTATGCCCGCTTGCGCGCTATCGAAATGAGGCGAAGTATTGCCCGCAGTGCTAATACCGGTATTTCTGCTTTCATCAACCAACGTGGCGATATACTGCAGCAGACTGAGTGGTGGAAGGAGAGCGCCATTGCCGGAACTCTTAACGGTAACAATATACGCACCTTTTATTCTTATGCAGGCGATCGCTTAGCATACCCGTGTTGTCTTGCTTTATTCGTCATGATTGTTGCTTTGTTTTTTAGTAAAGCGAAAAAACGAAATGATGCAACAGATGAAAATATTAAGATAAGGAGTGAAAGCATAGATTAACTTTTAATACCTAATTTACATTATTCCTAAATTTAATAGCGGACACATGCTCCGTTACATTACCAACACATGCCTGGTTAATAGAAGTCTGTATTTACAGCATATCTTTATTACTTTAAAAAGTTAAAAGATTGGTGCACTTCTGAGAAGCTGACTATTTCAAAATAAAATAGGGAGTTAGGAAAACGAAAAGCGGTAGGGTGATGAACCTTATCGCTTTTTAGTTTTGTAGGATAGACTATACTTAAATGCAAAGAGAACATCAAGGGCGAAATCTATGTTATAGAGGCAAACATAGCGCCTTGAACAAGTGTAACTGTTCATATTATAGTATGTAAGCAGAAAGCTGCAATTACTTTTTGTGCCTGTTATGTTTATTAACTCAATCATAAAGGCGTTTGAATGTGTTCAATTTGGTTTAGAGGGCATCATCAAAAGTATTTTTAAAAAAAATAATAGTGCATTAAGCATTCCTCCAAACATAATATCAATGTGTAACCATATCACTCCTATTTATTTGTCACGAAAAATTTTTACTTCTCACGTTACAGTTTCAATAAAAAGGGCAATGAATTTTTTTTAATAGAAATATTACATTATAGTTTTAAGAGGATGATAAATGCGAAGTTTTGCGTTGTCATTTTTCAGAAGATGTTTCGCAGAAAATAGCTTTTGAAACTTTGGCCAAAAAAATAAATAAAATTTTAAATCTATAAAGTTGGTAGATTAAGTATGTATTAGTATGTTCGCAGCCTAAAAATTAAAATAAATATGGAAAAAACATTCTTAAAATTTATCACAACCTGTGTATTTATAGGTCTTTCAGCCGTTGCAGTGCATGCTCAATCAACAGATGATTTACTTAATTTGTTGATAGGGAAAAATCTTTTAAAACAAGAAGAGGCTGACTCAATAAGAGCGGAAACAGCGCTGAAAACGCAAGAAACACCATTTGATAAAACATTATCGATTGATTTAGAATGGAGGCCGCGAACGGAATTCAGAAGTGGATATCAACAGATGGCAAATGACACAACTGTACCAGCACTTTTTACAAATCAACGCACCCGCTTAACTTTTGGTTATGATGTTGTGGGGAAATATAATTTTCAATTTTCAATTCAGGATATACACACTTTTGGCGCTAATGATCCGCGATCTACAGCTGGAACCATACAAATATTTGAAGCATATTTTGAACCAATGATAACAAAAAATTTCTCAATACGTATAGGGCGACAAAGATTAATGTATGACAACCAAAGACTGTTTGCACAAAATGATTGGCGGCAAAATGCCAATGCACATGATGCTTTAAATTTTCGCTGGCGCAATAGTAATCTTAAAACTGAATTGGCCGCTGCATGGAATCAAACTAACGAAGGAGTTGCAGGTACCAATTTTACACCAACGGATGCAAGTGGCAAACTTATTTCAAATTACAAATTATTATTGGTGCATTATTTAAATTGGAAATTTACTAAAGCCTTAACTTTAACAACAATAAATAGTGGAGATGGGTATCAAGATGCCAAGAATCCAGAGAAGCTGCTGATGCGGTATACAAATGGCGGTAGAGTAGAATTTGAGAAGGGTAATTTGTATATTACCATGAGTGGTTACTACCAACATGGGCATAATACATCAAATAGAAAAATTGATGCGTTTTATATGCAGCCCGAAATCAAATACACCTTAAAATCAAATACAATTTTTCGGTTAGGTATGGAGTACATGAGCGGGAATGATGCCACCAATAAAACCGATACTGTGGACCATTCATTTGTACCGCTATATGGTGTTGCTCATCGTTTTAATGGTTACATGGATTTGTACACCAGGTTTCCAAGCGATTTAAATAATGCAGGTTTAATAAACCCGTACTTTTTTATCGTACAAAATCTTTCAAAAAAAACCAGCTTAGGTTTCTATTTCCATCAGTTCTATTCACAGAATAAGTTTGTAAATTCAAAGAAGGAAGTAATTGATAACAACCTTGGATTTGAACATGATATATTATTCAATTACAAGCCGAATCCAATCATAAATTTAGAGATAGGATATTCATATTACTTGCCCACTGCCTCTACCGTATTAATAAAAAAAGCTAAAGTTGATAGCGAAAAAACTTTTCAGCAATGGGCTTATGTTATGCTGACAGTAAAACCCCAAATACTAAAAATGAAATTCAATAAATAAAAATAAAAAAAATGAATAAGATGAAAGAGTTGAAATTTACACTATTGACAGCGCTAATAATTGCAATTTGTTTTGCAGGCAAATTGTCGCCAAGTCCCAAACCCGTTACCGGTAACATTACTATTTCGGGTGCTTTTGCTTTGTATCCGGTTACTGTAAAATGGGCCGAAGAATTTAAAAAATTAAACCCAGGCGTTAAGATTGATATCTCTGCAGGTGGTGCCGGCAAAGGCATGACTGACGTACTTTCAGGCATGGCCGATATTGCTATGTTTAGTCGCGACATTTATCCTGAAGAAACCAAAAAAGGTGCCTATGGAGTAGCGGTTACTAAAGATGCTGTTGTGCCAACAATCAGTGCATTGAATCCTAACTTCAATGAGCTGATGAAAAAGGGGATAAAGAAACAAGGGTTTATTGATTTGTTTGTAACCGGCAATGCAAAAACTTGGGGTCAGGCGGCAGGAATTAAATCAGGTGCACCGGTGCACGTTTATACGCGAAGTGATGCAGCAGGTGCTGCTGAGTCGTGGGCAAAATACTTAGGTAAAAAACAAGAAGACCTTTTAGGTGTTGGTGTTTTTGGTGACCCGGGTTTAGCAACTGCTGTTAAAAAGGATCCTGTTGGAATTGGCTTTAACAACATCGTTTACGTTTACGATTCCAAAACCAAACAACAAACTAATGGCGTTAAAATAATTCCAATTGACATTAATAACAATGGTCAAATTGATGCTAACGAAAATTTTTACGATAACATTGATCAGTTGATTGCGGCAATTGCAACCGGCAAATATCCATCACCACCTGCACGCGATTTATATTTTGTTACCAAAGGCAAACCTGGCAATGCCGCGGTGATTGCTTTTTTAAAATATGTTTTAACTGATGGTCAAAAGTATGTTCATGAAGCCGGCTATGTTGATTTATCTAAAGAACGCCTTGCAAAAGAATTGGACAAATTAAAATAATAGTTACTATAAAGACTTTGTATAAAATGTATAAACTTCGGATTTTAAAAGATAAAATAATGAGCATCATCATGCAAAGCCTTACCGGCTTTGCATTGTTGCTTATGTTCATTATTGGTGGTGGTTTACTTTATAAGGCATGGCCAATTTTATCGCAAAACGGTTTGTTCAATATGCTGACTTCCGAAACCTGGCGACCATTTAAAGGGCAGTTTGGTTTTCTGTCATACATTATGGGTACAATCTGGATTGCTGTTATTGGTATTTCCATAGCATTTCCACTTTGCCTGTTAACCGGAGTATACTTATCAGAATACGCTTCCAATAGGATTCGTAGTGTTGTGGTACCACTTATTGATTTACTTGCAGGAGTTCCTCCTGTGGTTTACGGTGTATGGGGAGTATTAACTATTGTTCCTTTTATTGGAGACACCCTGGCTCCACACTTTGTTGAATATTCATCGGGCTACAGTGTACTTGCCGGAGGAATTGTTTTGTCCATTATGACCTTTCCACTAATCATAAGCATCTTGCGCGAAGTGTTTGCTGCTATACCAAATGAACTTAGAGATGCCTCCTTATCATTGGGGGCAACCAAATGGCAAACTACAAAACTGGTAGTAATACGAAAAGCATTACCCGGTATTATTGCTGCAGTAGTGTTAGCTATATCGCGTGCACTTGGCGAAACCATAGCAGTACTAATGGTGTGTGGTAACATAGCAGCTATACCGCATTCCATTTTTGATTCTTGTTATCCATTACCTGCACTAATTGCAAATAACTATGGCGAAATGCTTTCAGTACCAATGTATGAATCGGCATTAATGCTTGCCGCGTTTATTTTATTCATCATCATAGTTGTATTTAATGCAGTGTCGAGGCTCACCTTGGCACGTTTAGAAAGGAGATTTAAATTATGAGTTTAAGAGCAAAAAAATAGAAGAGGCCTTTTTTTAAAGGGCTGATGATGTTGGCCACAGCAATAATAGTTAGCTGTTTATTTTCCATACTTTATACCATCATTAGTAAAGGCATAAAAGGCATGAATTGGGACATGGTTTCGCGCGTGCCCGAAGGCGGCTTTTATATTGGTAAAGAAGGTGGAATTTTAAATGCCATTATTGGCTCAATTTACGTGGCCGGAGGCGCAACACTTTTAAGTTTATTAATCAGCATTCCCATTGTTTTGTATATCAATGTTTACCTGAATAAAGATTCAAAACTGGTTGCATTTACACGAACATCATTCGATATTTTATTTGGAGTACCGTCTATTGTTTACGGAGCTTTTGGTTTTACATTAATGGTGATGCTTGGGCTAAAAACTTCGTTGCTTGCCGGTATCATTGTAGTTACCTTATTAATTATTCCAATCATGGTGCGAACCATGGATGAAGTTGCATTGCTTGTTCCACGCGAATTACGCGATGCCGTTTATTCACTGGGTGCTACCCGCTGGGAAACTGCAAAAGTAATTATGCGACAAGTTGCTCCCGGAATTTTAACGGCAATCCTGTTATCGTTTGGTCGCGCTATTGGCGATGCAGCCTGCCCGCTCTTTACAGCAGGTTATACCGATAGTATTCCTACTTCGCTTTCGCAACCCACGGCAACTTTACCTCTAGCCATTTTCTTTCAGTTAAGCAGTCCGGTAGAAGAAGTACAAACGCGTGCTTATGCTGCAGCTTTAATCCTCACCATAATCATTCTTACTATCAATGTGGTGATACGTATCATCAACAAAAAATTATCGAAACACAAAATCTGATTAATAACTAAAAATGGAATACAAAAATCACATCAGCGTTAAAAATTTGAACGTTTCTATCGGTGGCAAACACATTTTAAAAAATATAAATGTTGATATTCCTGATAAAAAAATCACGTGCATCATAGGGCCAAGCGGTTGCGGAAAAACAACATTATTCAAAAGTTTTAACCGTTTGTTGGAAAACAATGCTGACACCGAAATTACCGGGCAGGTATTATTGGATGGTGAAAATATTTATGATAAAAACGCAGAAGTAACCTTGCTTCGAAAAAAAATGGGCTTGCTTAATCAACGGCCAACTCCACTACCTATGAGTATATACGCTAATGTAGTTTATGGATTAAAATTGCATGGCATCAGCGATAAAAAAATCCTTAATCAAAAAGTAGAAGAGTATCTTAAAATCGCATCACTGTGGGATGAAGTTAAGGACCGGTTAAAAGACCCCGCTTCAAAATTATCAATAGGACAACAACAGCGGTTATGCCTTGCCCGTGGATTGGCAGTTGAACCCGAAATTATTTTGGGAGATGAACCCACATCGGCACTCGACCCCATTTCGAGCAAATGGATTGAAGAAAAATTTGTTGAACTAAAAGAACAATACACCATTGTAATGGTTACGCACATTCTTCGTCAGGCAAGGCGTATTGCCGACTATGTAATCTTTATGTATCTGGGAGAAATTATTGAACATGGGCCTGCAAAGGATGTATTAGAAAATCCACAACAACAATTGACTAAAGAATATGTGAAAGGCATTATCAGTTAGTTTAATATAACAAATAATAACGATAATAAGGTTTCTGACCAACTGTATGTTATAGGTTCCATGTTACGCGGATTATTTTGGGAGTCAAGTGCCGTTCCGGAACTGAGAAAACAAGCGGAGTTTATTTCAAAGAGTATTATTCAAGAATTACAGGACGAATTTTACAACAACGAAAATAACTTTGCCAAAACCGCAGTACACACAAGGCGACAAACATTGAATTCATAAGTGATGTAAAGGTTATTCGAATAGCATTTTCAAGAAAGTCTCTCATTTTAAAATTGAATGGGATATCATTTTAAAGATTCAATTCATATCTTACTCTGCAACAATGCATCGCAATATTCTTTCAAGGCTTGGTTGCTGATGTGTTCCATTACATCGCTGGCAAATGCTTTGTTTAATAGTGCTTGTGCTTCGGGCTTGTTGATGCCGCGTGCGCGTAAATAGAACAATGCTGCTTCATCCATTTGCCCGGTAGTGGCACCGTGGCTGCACTTTACATCATCGGCAAAAATTTCTAATTGCGGTTTTGTGTACATCACCGCATCGTTGCTCATCAATATATTTTTGCTGCTTTGGTAGGCGTTTGTTTTTTGCGCATCGAGCAACACAAATATTTTTCCGTTAAACACGCCTGTCGATTTGCCGCCCATCAGGCTTTTATAAATTTGGTTGCTATTGCAATGTGGCTTGGCATGGTAAACTTCGGTATGATTGTCCATCAGCTGTTCGCCATTGCCGGCAATTAATCCATACATGTGTGCTTCGCAATTTTCGGCATCGAGGTTTAGTGCTAAATTATTGCGTGTTAGTTTATTTCCAAATGTAATGGTGTTGATGCAAAATGTAGAATCGCGTTTTTGATAAGCATACGTGTTTGTAATTTGGTTGCTTAATAAATTATCATTCTGAATAAAATCGAAAGTGACATCGGCATTTTCGTCAACTACAATTTCAGCTACGATATTATTTAACGATTGTGTGGTTTCGCTGTGCGACAAAGTGATGCATGATATGTTGGCCTTGCAGCCGCTTTCGGCCACAAGCAACAGTCGTGTATAGTTGGACACTGCCTCGCCATTGCTTGATGAAAAATGGAGCACATAAATATTTTTTTCAATTAATGCATTTTTATCGATGTGAATAAAAACACCATCTTGCATTAATGCAGTGTTAAGTGCTGCCAATGGGTGTTTGTCTATTGCAACGTATTTATTGAAATGGACTTTTACAATTTCGTTGTTTTCGTTTTCGTTAAGTGATGAAATAGAAATGCCAGATGGCAAATTTTTCACATCGCATAAATCGTTTCGGAATTGACCGTTTTCTAAAACAATAACAACATCACCGTTATTGATAAATGGCAAAGCAGAAATATTTTGTTGAGCAATGTGATTATGTTGAGCGGCAAAAACATCGCGGTAGCTGGCACTTATAATTTTATCGAGGCTGGTATATTTCCACTCTTCGTTTTTGGTGGTAGGAAATCCTTGCTTATCGATACTTGCAAATGCAGTTGTACGCAGCGATGGAAACTTTTGTGTCACCGCAGTAGATTTTATTTTATCGTTTATGAGTGTTGTCACTTATTTTTCTTATTTAATTTTAATAACTCTTTTACGTCCAATTTGTCCTTCGGTCTGTTTTCGAATTTTATAAACTGTGTAAATTTCTTCTATTCATTTTCCAACAATTTATTTCCCACAACTGATTTGTATAAGCTGTTTGGCAAATTGTTCAGTTCAAATTGAAAAACAATCGTATATCTAATATTTTTTTTTGACTTTATTATTTCTAACCATTCAAAAGCATTGAACAATTTAAACACCCATGCTCTCTTCCTTCACCCAATCATATCCTTTTTCTTCCAACTCCAACGCAAGTTCTTTGCCTCCGCTTTTTACTATGCGGCCGTTGTAAAGCACATGCACAAAATCGGGAACTATATAATCCAGCAATCGCTGATAGTGTGTAATAACAACAAACGAACGTTCGGCACTACGCAAAGAATTTACACCATTTGCAACTATACGCAGGGCATCAATATCGAGTCCGCTATCGGTTTCGTCAAGTATACAAAGCGAGGGCTCGAGCATGGCCATTTGAAAAATTTCGTTACGCTTTTTTTCGCCACCACTGAATCCTTCATTCACACTTCGTTGTGTCATTACCTTGTCCATTTCAACAAGTGCCATTTTCGATTTCATGAGTTTCAAAAAATCTTTCGAGTCCAATTTTTCTTTTCCATTGGCAACACGCACAGCATTTACTGCTTCCTTGAGGAAAGTGGCATTGCTTACTCCGGGAATTTCTACCGGATACTGAAAGGCGAGAAACATTCCTTTTTGTGCGCGCTCTTCGGGGCTGAATTCTGAAATGTTTTCGCCATTGAAAATTATTTCGCCTGCGGTAACTTCGTATTCTTCTTTGCCAGCAAGTACCGATGCCAGTGTGCTTTTGCCACTTCCATTAGGACCCATTATTGCGTGCACTTCGCCCGCGTTCACTTGTAAGTTAAGCCCCTGCAAAATTTCCTTTTCTTCTACCCTGGCTTTAAGGTTTTTTATTGATAACATTTTTTTGTGTTTTTAGTTCTGTGTTTTTAGTTTTTAGTTTTGGGTTCTGAGTTTTGCGTTTTTAGTTTTAAAATGACTGTAATATGATTAGTTTTATTTGTTATCATTTTGTCTGTGTTATTTTTTAAATTTAGTTCCTTTCAGTTCTGATGATTTAAGATAATTGAGAAGGCCTGAAATCAATTTTGATATTTCATCCAATTCTCCGTCTATACTTTTATATTCGTTTTGCTCTATATATTTTAACTTGCAAGCCAGAAGTATCTGTGTTTTCAATTCAAATAGAGAACCTTTCGCTATGTATAAAAACTGGATAAATTCTTTGTTTCCGCCTCTGCCAAATCCTTCAGCTATATTTGATGGAATTGAGATTGCTGATTTTCGAATTTGATCTTTAAGTGCAAAGTCTTTTGAAAAAACTTCTTTATTCGTAAATGAATAAATCTCTTGCGCAACATCGATTGCTTTTTGCCAACTAACAATATCTTCAAAAGATTCAAAATTCGCCATTCATTTAACAACTATATTTGCTTGCATTAAAAAAGCAAATCAAAATCCATTTTCTTATTTTATAATCCTATTACAATTGTACAACATTGATCTATTCACAAAAACTCAGACTGCCGAACTCAAAACTCAAAACTCCGAACTCAAAACTCAAAACTCAAAACTCAGAACTCAAAACTCAGAACTCAAAACTCAGAACTCAAAACTCAGAACTCAAAACTCAGAACTCAAAACACTAAACCCAAAACTACCCCACACTTCCTTCTAAACTTATAGCCAACAATTTCTGTGCTTCAACAGCAAACTCCATTGGCAATTGATTGAATACTTCTTTGCAATATCCATTTACAATTAATCCTACGGCATCTTCGGTTTTTATACCGCGCTGATTGCAATAAAATATTTGGTCTTCGCCAACTTTACTTGTGGTGGCTTCGTGTTCTACTTTTGCCGATGCATTGCCACATTCGAGATAAGGAAATGTATGGGCACCACATCTATCGCCTAGTAACAAACTATCGCATTGCGAAAAGTTGCGTGCATTGTTTGCATTTTTTCCTATGCGTACCAAACCTCTGTAAGAGTTATGGCTGTGCCCTCCGCTTATGCCTTTCGAAATAATGGTACTGCGTGTGTTTTTTCCTATGTGAATCATTTTTGTACCGGTATCGGCTTGCTGATAATTATTGGTAACAGCAACAGAATAAAATTCGCCAATCGAATTATCGCCTTTCAAAATAACACTAGGATATTTCCACGTAACGGCACTTCCGGTTTCAACTTGTGTCCAGCTTATTTTCGAATTTTCGTGAGCAATGCCACGCTTTGTTACAAAATTGAAAATGCCGCCTTTGCCATTTTTATCGCCCGGATACCAGTTTTGCACCGTAGAATATTTTACCTGTGCATCCTTATGTGCATATATTTCTACTACGGCAGCATGGAGTTGATTCTCATCGCGCATGGGTGCAGTACAACCTTCGAGGTAACTTACAAACGAACCTTCATCGGCAATAATTAATGTGCGCTCAAACTGCCCTGTACCACTCGAGTTGATGCGGAAATATGTTGACAATTCCATAGGGCAACGCACACCTTTGGGAATATAACAAAACGAACCATCGGTAAACACAGCGCTGTTTAATGCAGCATAAAAATTATCGGTATAAGGTACAACACTACCCATATACTTTTTTATGAGTTCGGGATAATCGTGCACTGCCTCGCTAAACGAGCAAAAAATAATTCCTTGTTTCGACAGCTCATCGCGAAATGTAGTTTTTACACTCACGCTATCAATCACCGCATCGACTGCAACATTGGAAAGGCGCTTTTGCTCATCGAGGCTTATGCCAAGTTTATCAAACGTAGCGCGAATTTCGGGGTCGAGCTCATCGAGCGATGCCAATACTTTTTTTGGCTTAGGCGCACTGTAATAAATTATGTCCTGAAAATCGGGTTTTGTATAATGCACATTGGGCCATGTAGGCTCCACCATTTTTTGCCAATGAGCAAACGCCTTCAATCTATAATCGAGCATCCACTGAGGCTCCTTTTTTTTCAATGATATAAACCGAATAATCTCTTCGTTCAATCCCTTTGGTGCCTGGTCGGCATCGAGGTCGGATACAAAGCCCCATTTGTAGTCCTGTAACGCAAGTTCGTCTAATACTTCTTTCATTTTTTAGTTATAGTTGAGAAAGTTTTGATAGTTGAGAAAGTTTTGAAAGTTTGAAATTCTTTTCATTCAAAATTCCTCAACAATACTTATCTTCATTTCGCTTTTTCCTTATTTTTAATTTTTAAATAATTTATAAATCCTGATATCATCCTACTTACTTCTTCGCATTTAGAATATAAATCATTAAAGATTTTTGTGTCAATATATTTTTGTCCGAGTGCTACATGCAATTGAGCACGTAATTCAGCACATGAACCTTTGGCAATTTTTAAAAAGTATATAACTGCAAGTTGCTTTCTCTGTCGAATCCTTCAGCTATGTTTGAAATGATAGAAATACTGCACCTCCTCATCTGGTTTTTTAGCGAAAAGTCTTTTGCAAATTCTCCTTCCTTCGAAACTTCATATATTTCATTACAAAGTATAAGTCTCTTTTGCCAAGCTTCTATATCCTCAAACCGATTAATCTTTGCCATTCTATGTCTGATAAATTAAATACCCATACTTAAAATGTTCAAACTCCCCCAACTTTCTAAACCTTCTCAACTATCAAAACTTTCTCAACTCACACCGCAAAACTCTCCCCACACCCACATGTACGTGTTGCATTTGGGTTATGAAATTCAAAGCCTTTGCCGTTAAGGCCATCGCTAAAGTCAAGTTCAGTACCTACCAGATAGAGGAACGATTTCTTATCGCAAACTATCTTAATTCCTTTGTCTTCAAACACTTTATCATCCGGGCGCATAACATTATCAAACTCCAGTTTGTAAGAAAGGCCTGAGCAGCCACCACCTTCAACACCTACACGAATAAAGGTTTCGGAAGGGCGATTTTCTTGTGATATCAAGTGCAATGCCCTGTTTTTTGCAGTATCGGTTACAGTTATCATCTTGTTTTATTTTTGAGAAAGGGTTATGAACAATTCAAACCCTCCAATTAGGCCGCGAAGGTACGGTTTTCAACAGCCATAAGCAACAACAAATTAGAGGCGTAATTGTTATGAAAATGCAAATAAAGTGTCTTTTTCTGGGCGCATCGGGATATCACTTATAAACTATGGTAAGGCATACTGGATTTTTGTAGCAAGTACACATATTACGCCTTGATTAATTGATATAGAGCCCGGGTACGATTGCTTCGTGCATTTTTCTATTTTTGCGCTTCGCAAAAAAAAAATGTTGCACGTATGATGACTTCAAATGAGATACGCAGTGCTTTTCTTGATTTTTTCAGGAGCAAGAATCATGTAATAGTAGACAGTGCACCGCTAGTGGTGAAGAATGACCCTACCCTCATGTTTATAAATAGTGGTATGGCGCCATTCAAAGATATTTTTCTTGGTAACCAACCCATTAAGAATGCACGCGTGGCCGATACCCAAAAGTGCTTGCGTGTAAGTGGCAAGCATAATGACCTGGAAGAGGTAGGGGTAGATACTTACCACCATACCATGTTCGAAATGCTTGGTAACTGGTCGTTTGGCGATTATTTTAAAAAAGAAGCCATTGCCTGGAGCTGGGAGTTGCTTACCGAAGTGTATAAAATTCCGAAAGACAGATTGTACGTTACCGTGTTTGAAGGCGATGCAAAAGAAAACCTGGCCTTTGATGCAGACTCATACAACTATTGGAAACAGTGGATTGCAGAAGACCGCATATTGAAGGGCAACAAAAAGGATAATTTTTGGGAAATGGGCGAGATGGGGCCTTGCGGTCCATGCAGCGAAATACATGTAGACATACGTGATGATGATGAGCGAAAAACGGTGGACGGCAAAACACTTGTAAATGAAAGCCATCCGCATGTGATAGAGATTTGGAATAATGTATTTATGGAGTTTAATCGTAAGGCCGATGGCTCCTTAGAGAAGTTGCCTGCGCAACATGTAGATACCGGCATGGGATTCGAGCGCTTGTGTATGGCATTGCAAAATGTAAAAAGTAATTATGATACCGATGTGTTTCAACCGATGATTCAATTTATTAGCAATCATTGCGGTATAAAATATGGCGATAATGAGAAAACCGATATTGCCATGCGTGTCATGGTTGATCATATACGTGCAATTTCCTTTACCATAGCCGATGGACAGTTGCCTGCTAATGTTAAAGCGGGCTATGTAATACGCAGAATATTGCGCAGGGCTGTGCGGTATGCTTTTACTTTTTTAAATATTAAAGATGCCTTTATGCATAAACTTGTGCCTGTGCTGGCATTACAATTTAAAGACGTATTTAAGGAATTATATGCACAACAGGAGTTTGTGATGAAAGTGATTATGGAAGAAGAAATAAGTTTTTTGCGCACACTAGAAACAGGCATTAAAAAATTTGAAGCCTACGGCAATAAAAAAATTGAGGGCTCCTTTGCTTTTGAATTGTACGATACGTATGGCTTTCCAAAAGACTTAACAGATTTAATGGCGCGCGAAAAAAATCTGGAAGTAGATCACGATGGATTTAATATATGCATGGCCGAGCAAAAAACTCGCTCGCGTAATGCAACTGCGGTAGATACGGATGATTGGATTATTCTTACCGATGACGATACGGTATCATTTGTTGGTTATGATGCACTTACTTGCGATGCTGAGATAATTAAGTACCGAAAAGTAAAATCGAAAAGCAAAGAGCAATATCACCTAGTGCTTAACCATACACCTTTTTATGCAGAAAGTGGAGGGCAGGTAGGCGATACGGGTACTCTTACCAACGGAAAAGAAACCATTCACATCCTAGATACCAAGAGGGAAAATAACCTGAACATTCATGTGTGTGATAAGATTCCTGCGTTGCTCGAAGGAACCTATAAGGCTACCGTTAATAACGAGAAGCGAAAGTTAACTAACAGCAACCACAGCGCCACTCACCTGATGCATGCTGCATTGCGAAATGTACTTGGCACCCATGTGGCCCAAAAGGGTTCGCTGGTGAATCCGGAGTATACGCGATTCGATTTTTCGCATTTTCAAAAAGTGGACGAGGCCGAACTTAAACGGATAGAGGCGGAGGTAAATGAACAAATACGCAAGAACATTCCACTTAATGAACAACGCAATGTGCCCATACAAAAAGCTACAGAGATGGGAGCAATGGCCTTGTTTGGCGAAAAGTACGGTGACTTTGTGCGTGTAATAACGTTTGATAGAAATTATTCGGTAGAGTTATGCGGAGGCACCCACGTGCAGGCTACTGGCGAAATCGGATATTTTAAAATTATGAGCGAAGGTGCTGTAGCAGCTGGTGTGCGCAGGATTGAAGCCGTAACATCACTCGGTGCCGAGCAGGTAATAGCTGCCGAAAATGAAACGCTGCATCAGGCTCGTATCTTGCTTAAGAATCCGAAAGATTTGGTGAAGAGCATACAAGCATTAATTGATGATAATGCTCAAATGCAATCGCGTATCGAGAGCATGATCATGCAAAAAGCACGGGCCGTGAAACAAGATTTACTCACACATAAAATTTCCTGCAATGGATTTAATCTTATTTGTAGCCAGGTAGATATCGCAAGTGCCGAGGCAGTAAAGAGCATTTCGTTTGAGATAAAAAATCAAGAACCCAATATAGTTGCTTTACTTGCTACCGTGGTTGATGACAAGCCATTGTTGTCGCTCATCATATCTGATAATTTAGTTACAGATAAAAATTTAAATGCGGCTACCATCTTGCGCGATCTTGCAAAGCATATACAAGGTGGAGGTGGAGGGCAACCATTTTATGCTACTGCCGGAGGCAAGCTGTTGCAAGGCCTGAAAGATGCTGTAGATGCAGGTTTGCAATATTTTAAAAACATTTAAGCCCATGAACTGGCTCGATATCGTAATTGCTATTCCTCTAATCTATGGATTTTACCAAGGCTTTACCAAAGGCATAGTACATCAGATTGCCATGATCATCGGAATGATTGTTGGTTTGTTTCTTGCGTTTAAATTAGCCGGAACGGTTAATGTTTTACTTGCTGATAAGTTTGACAGCAACAGCCCCATTCTTCCATTAATTTCATTTATACTGGTAATAGCAGCAGTAGTGTTGGTATTAATATTTTTTGCAAAGTTTATTGAAACCATTTTGAAAGCTACCGGCCTTAATCTATTTAATAAAATTGCAGGCGGTTTGCTGGGTGCTTTAAAATTTGGTTTGATTGTAAGTGTATTTTTAAATATGACACAACAACTGGAACCTGCAGCACATCTTATTGCTCCCGAAATTAAGAAAGAAGCATACTTGTATCAACCTACCCTTGCTCTTGGCAGTCTTATTACACCGGCATTAGAAATGGTGAAAAAGGAATTTAAAGATAACCTGCCCGGTAAGGATCTGGATAAGGTTGATTGAATAGAATTTTGCACTATTTATCACACCAGTTGTTTTTGGGATTAAAATGTTTTCTCATCCATTTCTTTCATTACATTTACCATTGATTATTTTTAATGAAATGCTTGCATCAAAAACGAAGTTTGTATAACAAACGATGAAGAGATTGCTTCTTCCGATAGTAATCGGAATGACGGAACACAGAAACAAAAAATAAAAATGTTTGCATCCCGACCGAAGTGTCGGGGCTGATTAACTAAAAACCAAAACACAATGAAACTAAAACTACACACCACCTTTATATTTTTACCCCGTTTGGCTTAGTCTCTGACTACGTCATACTGTAAATAATGCCCAGAAAATGACATTTATTCAAGTGCTTGAAATTATGTTTGTTTGGAAAATGTAATTAAATATAGATATGATTTAGCTAGTTGAAGATTGATGCATACACTGATATTGCTGGAGATAAAGCTAAACTGAGAAAATAATTTGTATTGCACAATCGAAGATTGTATTACACAAAGACGTAGTCGGAGACTACGTCAATCGCATGTAAAGTATCGATGAGAGTATATAGGTAATCAATGTGTTCTCAAAAAGGTTTTTCACAACCGATTACGGCACGTTATTGTTTTTTTATTCATTAATGTAACCTAATTTCACTACCAAACGTATTACCTTTGCCAGCCTAACAGCAAAATGAAATTATTGCAAAACAAATTATCCGCTGCCTCCGTTAGGGTAAGATATTCCATCGGTATGAACTTATCCCTGGCAGGTTGCTCCTCAGCAGAGCCTGATTCCGTTTCAGTTCATGTTTGCAAATGTCGATCTTAATAGCTATATCTACAAAATGCTAAATTTTCCAGCCACAGTCAACTGCTGTAATTATTGTTGATTTCATTCAGATTTAGATGACAATAATCATCAATATTCACTGATAAATATCATAGGAGAATAGTGAATTAATTTAGATTTTTCTGAAAACAAAAGATATATGAAAAGTAATCTATTAAACATGATAGTTATGAAAAGACTATTAATAATTCTGCTAATATCATTTAGTGCATCAGCATTAAATGCACAAACCTGGATTCAACTGCAAACACCCAACACCAGAAATTTATACGGATGTTGGTTCGATCCTGCTCAACCGGATACAGGAATGGCTGTCGGATGGTTTATTCAAAATTTTGATCGCCTGCCATTTGGTTTTTATACAAATGATGGTGGTGCTACAATTACCTCAGGAAGTTTATTCCAGACTTATTTTTATGCTTCGAGCGATGTGTGGTTTACTAATTCTTACAACGGAATAGTGGTTGGTAATGGAATTATTCAAACTACTAATGGAGGCAGCACCTGGAATTTAGTAGTAGATGCAACTGCAACCCAGGCAGGAATTTTAGAAAATGTAATGTTCACTAACAGCACTAACGGTTATGCTGTAGGTCAGCGCTATGATTTTAGTTATACTTCATTTGAAGGAATGCTATATAAAACTACGAATGCCGGTGGAAGCTGGACTGACTATACTGTAAGCCAGGAAGTAAGCAATGAGAACACATTATTGCATACAGTTTTTTGCACTGGCAACGGAGTTGTTTATGCAGGTGCCGAAAACACGTTAGGTGGAAGTACATTGTTTAAAAGTACTGATGATGGAATTACCTGGTCACCAATTTCATTTACGCAAAGCATCTGGTCATTGTATTTTGTTTCAATGGATACAGGATTTGCCGCAACAGCCAATGGACTTTATCAAACTACTAATGCCGGATTAACATGGAACCAGGCGCTTCCAACAACATCAGCTTTACATACTATCCAAATAAAAAATGGATTTGGTTTTACTGCTGGCGAGAATGGAATCATATACATGACTAACGATAATGGCAAAACATGGGTTGCTTCAGCAAGTCCTGTAACTGCTACCATATCCGATGTTTCTGTAATCTCACCTAATCTTGCTTATGCTGTTGGTGCAGCCGGAACTTTTTTAAAATACACTAACACCGTTGGTGTTAATGAGTTAAATCTTTTAAATGATTTAGTAAATTGGATAGATGATAATCATCAATTAAATTTAAAATGGAACAACAATCTGCAAAGTTCAACCACTATTGAAATATTAAACACCAGTGGCAGTGTATTAAAGAAAGTATCAAAATCGGGTCTTGGATATGGTCAGCAAAACATTCAAATTGATTTAACATCATTTCCCAATGGTGTTTACCTTATTAATTTTATACAAGAGAAACTTGTAACAAATAAAAAATTTGTATTGATTAAATAATCTCTAAAAATTATCAAGATGAAAACAATAAAAATAAATTCGAAAAACATTTTTAGCAAACTGTTTTTACTGATGATGATTTTAATGCTATCCCAAAAATCATATTCGCAAACATGGTCAACCTTAGGCAGCGGCATGGATGATTGGGTGTATGCATCTGCCATTTACAATGGTGATTTAATAGTAGGCGGAAAATTTACTGCAGCCGGAGGCGTAAATGCAGACCATATAGCACGCTGGGATGGAACAACCCCCGTTTGGCTTAGTCTCTGACTACGTCATACTGTAAATAATGCCCAGAAAATGACATTTATTCAAGTGCTTGAAATTATGTTTGTTTGGAAATTGTAATTATATATAGATATGATTTAGCTAGTTAAAGATTCATGCATACACTGATATTGCTGGAGATAAAGCTAAACTGAGAAAATAATTTGTATTGCACAATAGAAGATTGTATTACACAAAGACGTAGTCGGAGACTACGTCAATCGCATGTAAAGTATCGATGAGAGTATATAGGTAATCAATGTGTTCTCAAAAAGGTTTTTCACAACCGATTACGGCACGTTATTATTTTTTTATTCATAAATGTAACCTAATTTCAATACCAAACGTATTACCTTTGCCTGCCTAACAGCAAAATGAAACTATGGCAAAACAAATTATCCGCTGCCCCTGGTGCGAGTCGAATGATGTGATGCGCGCCTATCACGATACTGAATGGGGTGTACCTGTACATGATGATCAAAAAATTTTTGAATTTTTTGTGCTAGATACATTTCAGGCCGGGTTGAGTTGGAACATCGTACTTCAAAAACGCGAAAACTTTCGTAAAGTTTTTGCGAATTTTGATGCGAAAAAAGTTGCCAGGTTTGGTCAAAAAGAAATAGATGCTTTAATCGTCAACGAAGGTATCATTCGTAACAAATTAAAAATATGTAGCACCGTTACCAACGCGCAACAATTTCTTGTGGTACAAAAAGAGTTTGGCACCTTTGCAAAATATATTTGGCAATTTACCGGTGGTAAGACCATTGTAAATTCTATCAAGACTCAAAAGGAAATTCTTGCTTCAAGCAAAGAGTCAGATGCCATGAGTAAGGACCTTAAAAAAACGAGGATTCAAATTTTGCGGCACTACCATTTGCTATGCATTTATGCAGGCGGCCGGCATGGTCAACGATCATTTGGTAGATTGCAGTTTCAGAAGAGTGAAGGTATCACCAAAAAAATCTTTATAAAAGTAGTAGTGACTTATATTATAAAGCAGGCCATACCCATGCAATTGCACCAAGTGCTTCAGGTTTTGTGCACCTTGTTTTTCATGCTGTTGGTTTTATTTATAGGTCATGCTCATGCTGCGGGGGTTCATGGCCGTATTATGGATCATCAAAATCAGCCGCTACCATTTACTACCATATTTATTAAGGGAAGCACCATTGCAACAACATCAAACAACGAGGGCAATTATCAATTGCAATTGGTTGCCGGTAAATACACCATTGTTTTTAAATACATTGGTTTTGCCGCGCTCGAAAAAAATATTGATATAAGAAATGAAAGCATTGAACTTAATGTGCAACTGCAACCTGAACAATACAACTTGAGCACTGTAGAAGTAAAGGCAGGAGGGCGTGACCCTGCTTACGATATAATGAATGAGGTAATTGAGCGTAGAAATTATTACCGCACTCAAGTTAACGAGTTTGCTTGCGATGCATACACCAAAGGATTGCAACGCATGGTACGATATCCCAAAGCTGTTATGGGACAAAAGGTTACGCTTGATAATATTATTGATTCAACCACGAAAATATTTTACTTGTCAGAGGCCATCTCGCAATTGAATTACAAAGCGCCCGAAAAGGTGAAGGAAATTATGAAATCAAGTAAGGTGAGTGGACGAAGCAATTCGTTTAGCTTTAATCGTGCGGGACAAATGATATTTAATATTTACGAAAACCTGATTCCTTACGAAGGATTGAATCCAAGAGGATTTGTTTCGCCAGTGGCACAAAACGCAATGTTCTATTATTCGTATAAACTGATTGGAAGTTATTTTGAAAACGATGCATTGATTTACAAAATTGCTTTTGCTCCGCGTAGAAAAAATGACCCTGTATTTCGAGGAGAAATTTTTATTAAAGACAAAGATTACCGCGTACACAGTTTTGATATGTTCCTGATAAAGGATGCTCAAATGCAAGTGCTTGATACATTGAGAATAAAGCAGGTATTGTCTCCGGTTACCGATAGTATATGGCTACCGTTAACATGCAATTTCAGTTTCTATTTCAAATTTTTTGGCTTTGAAGGCGATGGTGTGTACCATGCGGTTTTTTCTAATTATAATCTATCTCCGGGGTTCGAGAGAAAGTTTTTCAGCGGAGCTGCAGTAAAAGTAGAAGATGGTGCTAATAAAAAGGATAGTATCTATTGGTCAGCCTTGCGCCCTGTGCCACTCACTGCCATTGAACAAAGTGATTATAGTAGACGTGACAGCCTCGAGGATATAAAAGGTACACGGGCATATAAAGATTCGCTCGACAAAAGGGATAATAAATTTAACCCGTTAAAGCTTTTATATGGAGGCTATACATATAGTAAGCGATGGAAAAAGGTGAGATGGAACGCTGAAGGCTTGCTTTATCACATACAGTTTAATCCGGTAGAAGGCATCAACCTTGGCACTGGAATTAATTGGACAAAAAGACTACAGGGGCAGCGAAATATTCGCATGGAAAGTAATTTTCGGTATGCCTTTGCTGCTCGCGAATTTCTTGGCGACATTAAGCTGGCAGCATTTGTCAATCCGCGCAAAGCAATTACTATAGAGTTTAAAGCAGGGCATGAGTATGAACAGTTTAACGAAGCGCGTCCGGTTCCACTGCTCGCAGCATCTTCCTATGCATTGTTTTATCAGGTAAATTATCTTAAGCTTTTTCAAAAAAATTTTTTGCAAACACGTTTTTTATGTGAACCTGTTAATGGCCTGATGTTTTTTACAAAATCAGAGTTGGCAACACGCAGCGAATTATATAATAATACGAATTACTCTTGGGGCAAAAACGACTTGAAGCGATATACTAGTAATGTGCCCCTGCAACCCAACAGACGCAGCCGCTATTTTGCTCCACATACCGTTTGGCAAAACGAAGTAATGTTGCGCGTGCGATTTAAACAAACGTATTATAGCGACCCCGAAAATTTTTATCTTCTCAATCATAAGGGACCAACAATTTATTTTACTATTAAAAATTCGCTGGGACTTACAGATAGCAATGCAAACTTTAGCTTATTTAAATTGCGCATTGAAGACGATATTAAATTAGGCATGATTGGTAAGGTAAATTGGTCAGTTGAAACAGCACGAATTTTTGATAAGCATTCATCATATTTTATCGATCGGTTTCATTTTACAGGTAGCCGAACGGTGCTAACCAATTTTGCTTTGCAAAATTTTCAAATGCTCGATTACTACAGTCACAGCACCTTTGCACCTTATGTACAAACACATATGTCATACAATATGGGTGGCTTGTTGTTTAATAAAATGCCAGGGCTGCGTAAGGCCAAGCTGCGCGAAGTAATTGCTTTGCACGCTTTGCACATCAAGCACAGGAGCCCGTATTACGAAGTTAATTTCGGAGTCGAAAAACTTGGATTGTTGCAAATGGCATATTGCATGGGCTTCGAAAAAAATAAAATTTCTGCCCAAGGTTTGCGTTTTGGAATATATCTCAATGGTAACAATTAACGTATGTACATTGACAAACCCTTTATACATAGGTGTTGTGGCTTTTTAAAAATAATAAATATTCATCCGTATTAAAAAGGTAGCATCCCGAAATAAAGGATTTGCAAATCCTGAAACCTGCATGAACAGCACGTTACAAGGCTATTTATTAACAAAACACCATATTTATCAACAATCTTGAGGCATATCGTTGTAGATATTGAATAACACTGTACTTTCGAACCGTTAATCGTTTAAAAAAGTTTTTAAAAATGAACAAAGGTGAATTAATTGATGCTATCGCATCAGGAGCGAAAATCAGCAAAGCTGACGCTGGTCGTGCATTAGATGCAATGACAGGTGCCATCACAGGCACATTAAAAAAAGGTAACAAAGTTACTTTGGTAGGTTTCGGTACTTACTCAGTAAGCAAGCGTGCAGCCCGCAAAGGCCGCAACCCACAAACTGGTAAAGAAATCACAATCAAAGCAAGAAAAGTTGCTCGCTTTAAGCCAGGTGCTGATTTAGCAAAGTCTGTAAACAAGTAATTTGCTAAGCACTCCAAAAAAAATCCCCTCCATGTGAGGGGATTTTTTTTTGTTACTCGACTTACTAGCTTTGCATTTCTCCATTCATATAAAAAAATAGATAGCTACATGACTAAATTTGAAAAGGCAAAATGGATATTTCTGGTATCGATAATTGCCATACAGGTACAAGCGCAGGATTTTATGCTGCAAGGATGGTATTGGGATTATCCCAAAACATCGCAAGGTGCCAATTGGTGCGATACGATGCGCATAAAGGGGTACGAGTGGCAACAGGCAGGATTTAATTACATATGGGCACCTCCAATGAATATTACCGGATCGGGTCCCGCAAGTAACGGTTACGATATACGCGACTATTTCAGTGTGGGTGGATTTCCGCAACCTGCAACCGGTTTTGGCACACGTGTCAAAGTGGATGCATTGATAAACACTTACAATCAACTAAATTTAAACCTTGTTGGCGACCTCATATACAATCACCGTAACGGTGGACTTTGGGAAAACAACACGGCCGTAGCCAATTGGATAAAGTCATACAATGCTACCAAGCATATTGCTGGCGATGCCTGTTATCCTTCAGATAGGTTTAGATGCCGTATCAGCGTGGGGGGCAATACAGGCCGCGGAGCAGGAACGTATTATTTCCGTATGCGCTCAGCTTCGCAACATCCTGATTATTTTAATAAGCCTTATACCTTCATTGCCAGCACGCAGAAGGCACCCGCCAATGGCACCTTTATGACTGAGTCGCAAAACAATGGCGGGATATTTTGTGCGCAAGGGTTTGATGTGGTAGCTTTAGGAAAGCGGGTAAATGCAACCATTGATAACGGTGGCTGTGGTATTGACGAATTTGCCATTACGCTTGATACCAGCAATTTTAATAGTGCCGGAGATATAATTACTATATACCTCACTAACACCAACGGTGATTATACCGATCATGTTATCCATAGCCTGTACTACTCGACTAATGCGCAGGAACTAAAGGATAGTGTCATTTATCAAACAGCTACCGATTTTAGTTTTGTGCAAAGTGGCCGCGGTCAAATGTCGTGGCAAAACTTTAAACCTAATGGCAATCCAACAAACCTTAATGGCGATTGGGATAAAATGCTTTTCTTTTATGACCTTGACCAGTTTGATGCTGGTACACGCGATACATTAAATGAATATACTAAGTGGATGTTTGATACCATCGGCATTAAAGGAGTGCGTGCCGATGCGGTTAAAAATTTTGCTCCTGAGTTTATTGGTCAGTTATTAAATTTTTTGCATGCCAATAATATTAATCCGGGAATTTTTGTTGGCGAGTCATATGAGTATAATCCTGCTTTATTAAAAGGGTGGGTAGATGCGGTAAAATCCACAATGAATCAGGCCACGCTAAATGCCATAAGTCCAAAAGTGTTTGATTTTGCTTTGCAGGCTGCCTTGCGCGAAGCTTGCGACAATGGCGGTTTTGACGTGCGCGATGTATTTACTTCAGGAATAGTAGATGGCGCTGCAGGTAGCGGTTTCAATACTGCTACTTTTGTAAACAATCATGACTTTCGCGATAGCAGCCAATCGGCCGATTTCAATCAATTGCTTGCTTATGTATATGTCTTAACAAACAATGCGCTTGGTGTACCTTGTGTTTATTATCCCGACTACTACAAAACCACAACGTATACAGCTACCATTAACAACTTAATGGATCTGCATAAAAAATTTGTATTCAATACTGCTTTTAGAGAATACCTTAATCGCAAGTCTACTCCTTATCCGGCTAATTATATAAGTGGAAGTGCTGATAAAAGTTTGATATATCAACTTAGTGGAGGTGGAAATTCCTCCTGCCTCACAAATCGTGATGTAATTGTGGCTATCAACTTTGGCTACTCCACACTTAAAGTAGATCACACCATTAACACCGGGGCACCATTCCACTCGCAGCAGGGCGATACGTTGCATTGCATTCTTGGCAATAGCGCCTTCCCTTACGCATTGGTAAATGGCAATAATCAAATTTATATGGAATTGCCACCACGCAGTTTCGCTATTTGGGCGCGGGTACCACAAACCATACCTTCAGTAGTCACCATTACAAACACCTCCATATGTACTAGCGATTCTGCCTTACTAGCTGCAAGCAATCCATTAACATGCGTTACATATCAATGGCAGCTTAACGGTATCAATATACCTTTTGCTAATAAGCCAACGTACTATGCAAAACTTCCGGGTAGCTATCGTTGCCTTACAAGTTATTTTGGCAAGATGAATGCGTTTTCAAACACTGTTACACTTACCGTAAGCCCCGATGAGCCGCAGGTAAGCCCTGTAAGTAATACCTTAAGTGCTATCGGGGTTTCGCAGGCAGTTAGTTATCAATGGTATTACAGCCCTGCTAATTCAAATTTTGCACCCATTGGCAATACACAATTAATAACAAATTGCACTGCCGGATATTATTATGTTATTGTAACTGATGGTTCAGGTTGTACCAATCAGTCGCAGGTATTTCAACTGCAGTTTGCCTCATTCTCCAGTATTAGCACCAACGCCAATGTCATTATTAAACCAAATCCTGCCACGCATTCAATTATAGTTACCCGTACTTCTAGCACAAATGGGGCTGTGTTAAGTATCTATGATGTTTTTGGCAGATTGGTAATGAACCGATTTTTTGATTCCGGTATAGGCGAATTGTTTGTGGACATTGCTAAACTTGAGCCGGGCATGTATATGGTTGAGCTGCATTCAGATGGAATTTTGCAGCGTTACCCGCTCCAAAAGATACATTAATTACGTGGGCATCATCTAATTCAAAGGCTAAAGGAGTGGTAAAGTTAAAGACACCTTTGCCCATGCTTATTTTTATATTCTCAATTGACAATATAAATGCTTGCCTAACCAAAAAAAACGCGTTTTTTGCACATCTATTTTTACAAATTAACAAGATGTATCAGGACATACTAGATAAGAAAGCGAAGATTGGCGTGATTGGACTAGGATATGTAGGATTACCTATTGCACTCGAATTTGCACAAAAGGTATCCGTTATCGGATTTGATATTCACGATGGCCGTATAGCCATGATGCAAAACAAGCAGGATCCCAGTGGCGAGTTAGAAAGCAGCGCATTTGATAATTGCGACATAGCCTTTACAAGTGACTTAAACATTTTGCGCGAGGCAAAATTTTTTATCGTTGCAGTACCCACGCCCATCGATGATCACAAGCTTCCTGATTTGAAACCATTGCTTAGCGCTTCGGCAACCATAGGTAAGTGTATTAAAAGGGTGATTATGTTGTATATGAATCAACCACCTATCCTGGTTGTACTGAAGAAGATTGTATTCCGGTAATCGAAGAAGTTTCGGGATTAAAATTTCACACAGATTTTAAAGTGGGTTATTCCCCTGAGCGCATTAATCCGGGAGATAAGGTGCACACCTTACCAAATATTACTAAAGTAGTATCAGGTTGTGATGATGAGTCGCTCGAAGTAATTGCAAAAGTTTATGAAATAGTAGTGCGTGCAGGTGTGCATCGTGCTCCAAGTATAAAAGTAGCAGAGGCTGCCAAGATTATAGAGAACACACAACGCGATGTAAATATTTCGCTCATGAATGAGTTGAGCATTATTTTCAATAAAATTGGAATTAATACCTACGATGTGCTTGATGCTGCTGGCACCAAATGGAATTTCTTAAAATTTCAACCGGGTTTGGTTGGAGGGCATTGTATAGGTGTCGATCCTTATTACCTTACCTACAAAGCAGCCGAGTTAGGCTATCATGCGCAAGTAATTAATTCGGGCAGGGCTGTTAATGATAGCATGGGCTTTTATATTGCCAAGCAAACCGTAAAGAAAATGATTGCTGCCGGTAAGGAGGGAAGCAAGGCTACCGTCCTCATTATGGGTGCCACCTTTAAGGAAGATGTAGAAGATATACGCAACAGCAAAGTAGCTGATGTGGTAAATGAATTTAAATCCTACGGAGTAAAGGTAGATGTAATAGACCCCAAAGCTAGTAGCGATGATCTCGACCATGAATATGGTTATCAGTTAGTAACCAATCCTACCGGCCCTTACGATGCAATTATATTAGCCGTTGCACATCAGGAGTACAAGGCATTGGACGAAAGCTATTTTCAAAAACTCTCTTCGCCCGGTTGCATCATTGTTGATTTAAAAGGCGTACTTCGCAACAAAATAAAATCACTTACCTACTGGAGTTTGTAAAATTGTTCGTGATAAATTTCCCCACAAAAAAAACAAGTATTTTTCTTACATGAAACGTCCCATACGTGTATTAGTTGCCAAGGTAGGATTAGATGGACACGACCGTGGAGCCAAGGTAATAGCCTCCTTCTTGCGGGATGCAGGTATGGAAGTAATATACACCGGATTACGCCAAACTCCCGAAATGGTGGTAAATGCTGCCTTGCAGGAAGATGCCGATGTAATTGGAATTAGCATATTAAGTGGAGCACACATGACGGTGTTTCCTAAAATTATGAACCTGCTTAAAGAGAAGGGGCTTAACGATGTACTCGTAACCGGTGGAGGCATTATTCCCGCTGCCGATGCAGTTGAGCTGCACAAATTAGGTGTGGGTACTTTATTCCAACCCGGCACCGATACCAAAGAAATTATTAACTACATAACCGATTGGGTTAGCACGAATCGAAATTTTTAATTCCTAATATTTTTTAAACAAATGAGTTTTCAGAACATTTTGGTTACTGCCAATAACAAAGTAACCACCATCACCGTGAACAGGCCTGATAAATTAAATGCACTAAATGCCGCCACCATTGATGAATTGGGTGCGGCTCTGGATGCAGCGTATACAGATACCGAAACGCGAGTAATAATTATTACCGGAGCAGGAGAAAAAGCCTTTGTGGCCGGTGCCGATATTTCGCAGTTTAACACGCTAAATGTAAGCGAAGGTGCAGCCCTGGCGCGTGCAGGTCAAGAAAAAGTTTTCGATAAAATCGAAAACATGACCAAGCCCGTTATTGCTGCCGTTAATGGATTTGCTCTCGGTGGTGGTTGCGAGCTTGCTATGGCTTGCCACATGCGTGTGGCAAGTGATACTGCTAAATTTGGACAACCCGAAGTAAAACTTGGGTTAATACCCGGCTATGGTGGCACGCAACGTCTTACCAAATTGGTTGGCAAGGGAAAGGCAATCGAATTGCTGTGTACTGCCGATATGATTGGTGCTCAGGAGGCATTGGCTCTTGGTTTGGTAAATCATGTAACCACACCAGCCGAATTATTAAATAAGTGTATAGAAATAGCCAATAAAATAATTGCACAGGCTCCGTTGGCTGTTGGTGCATGCATCACTTGTGCCAATGCAGCTACTGATAATCCGGCCAATGGATACACACTTGAAATAGATGAGTTTGGAAAATGCTTTGGCACCGCAGATATGAAAGAAGGGGTTGGTGCATTTTTGGAAAAACGCAAAGCAGTATTCAAAGGTGAGTAATGAATAGCGATTTCCTCATTAGTACTTCTTGCTCTTTGGGGATTTGTTTTTATCTTTAGAGCCTGTATAAGATTTATATTTTGAATTTATTAAGAACGAATATTTTGATTAGCAAGGCATGTTTTGCAAGTCATAGCGAGTACTATTGACTAAAAACATAACGAAGGTAATCGAAATATTCGCCTTAAGAAAACAACTAGAAAAATCTTAAATATGCTCTTCGTTAAATTCCATAATAACTTATAGATATGACCATTGCCATAGGTTGCGATCATGCAGGATACGCGCTAAAAGAAAAACTTAAGCAACACTTAAGTGAGTCAATGCCTTCGTTGCTTATTGAAGATATTGGCACATTTGGTCCCGATTCGGTAGACTATCCTGACTTTGCGCACGAAGTAGCCGGTTTGGTAAATGATCATTTTTGTGAATACGGTATTCTGATATGTGGGAGCGCAAATGGTGTAGCAATTACTGCTAACAAGCATGCCAAAGTACGTGCCGCTATCTGTTGGAATATGGATACCGCAAGGCTTGCACGGCAGCATAATGATGCCAACATCATTTGCCTGCCCGCCCGTTTTATTGATGAGCCACTTGCTTTCGAAATGGTTTCTGCTTTTATGCACACTTCGTTCGAAGGTGGGCGTCATGCCATTCGGGTAAGCAAAATAAGCGGCAAGTAAATGTTCTAGAAAAAGGCGCGTGCCTGCATATTTGCAACATGCACGGCATTTGAAGTTTCTGATTTGCGCCCTTCGTAATTAATTCCAATTTGTAATGTTTTCGAAACGTTTTGTAACAGGTTCAATCCCCAGCGGCTGTTATTGCCCGGCTGCAGGGCTTCGAGCATTTCATACGCTACCGGACTGTTTGGGTCGCCACGGTATTTAATATTGATGTAATTATAAAAAAGGGTGAGGTTTATTTTGCGCCACCCCGAAAGCCTTAGCTGAATGCCTGCATCGCTGTTCATGGCGCTTTCTTTGTTTTCGGTTCGATTATTTTTTTGAGCATAATTGTAGCTTGCAGCAATACTAACTGCTGGTGTTGGCTGATATGTTAACGTAGGGAATATACGTTGGGTATAAAGAGAATAGTTGCGCGATTTAAAAAACTCCGACTCGTTATTACTTTTTTCATGTTCGCCTCTGATAAGTAAAGTCCATGTGCGTGCAATAGTAAGCCTACTTGTAACCGTATTGCCATTACGAGTTCTGAATTCATATCCGTTTGCGAGTATAGATTTAGTTCGCGAATCAACATATACATACTCTACATCCCACACAGCGGAAGAGCGATTAAAGCTCAACGTATTACGCAACGAAGTGTTGGCAGCTATCAGGTTGCTATCGCGCACATTTTCGGCAAGTGGATTATAACTCTTACGCCAATCCGAATCAGTAGTTTTATTATCCGCTTTCCAGGCAAATTGATTTTGAAATTTTTGAAAAATATTTTGTCGCGATGATTGAAATAAATTCGATGGCATTAAACTGATAACAGCCGTAGCTGCATTAGAAAAAGCGCGGATGTAATTATTGGTGGGCAGCAATACTTTTACATAATTTGCTTTGTCAACAAATTGCGAAATTTCAAATTCGTTAAGCTCTTTAACGCCATTGCTGTTATAATCATTCCAGGTATAAACGCCAAGGCCGGGAGCCACTTCCAGAAAAACATATTCTTTGCGCATTTCCCTGCCGGTACCATTTTGATAGGTAGCATTTAAGGTGATAAAACCTTTTAGGGCAATAACGCTTCCATCTATGCGGTTAACAATGCTTTGTTCTTTTCTTGCCGGTGTAGTATCCTGCAGCAATTCAAAAATTCTGACACCTGACTGTATGCCAATCCTGTATTTCTTTTTCCTGTATGCAAAGGCAGCTTCGCCATTATGTGCGGTAGCATATGGCTGCAATTTATTTTTAATTACTTCATCATCGGTTCGATAATTATATTTTGCATTAAAATTAATAGCATTATTATCTCCTATGGTTTTAATAAATACACCACGGTCAATGTAATTGCGCCCCGGCACTTGCAACATGCTATCTAACTGGCGGTTTGCGATGGCATTTTTTTCATAATTAAAAAGTAAACCTGTTTCAATTTTCTTTATTTGCTTAGTAAGTTGATTATAGCTTCGCGTAAATTCCGAATTAAAATCGGTGGCAGTGGTGTTTAATAAATTGGTGTTGGTAGTAAGCGTAAAATGATGAATGGAGTAAGCAGCACTAATACCATGTTGCGCACCGGTGTATAGGCTATCGCGCAAAAATGTTTTATAGGTATAATTCAAAAATTTTGAATTGGATTTTTTTATTCCAACTAATCCCGATACGATATGTTCATCGGTTTTGCGACTGTCAGCAGCAATGTTCCAGTCATTGGCAAACTCCTGAGGCCTGTATACTTCTACTGCCCGAAATCGTTGGGTGATAAATTCCCAATCGGCCCGCAATACCATCGTTAGCGGGTTTGCACCGCTATCCAGCTTAAATTGTTGCAGCGTACTAAGCATGCTGCCATATCCGGTATTTGCCTGATTGTCGATACTTGAAAATAAATTAGCATCGGTATTGGTCATGCTTCCTTCCCAACGTATATAGCCTTGGTTACGCATATCATACGATGCACCTGCGGTAAGTTGTCGCCCTCTTTTTGGTGCTATTAATTGCGAAACAGGTTCGTAACTGCCCTGGCGTAGGCCATTTAACGGTGCTACCCATTTAAAGACTTTTCCATTGGCAGCACTTAATAGTTGAATGTAGTTTCCATTGCCCTCGCCAACAAACGAAAATACCGCACGGTACAAAGCACTATCGCTGCTGATGGCATATAACAGCACATCGGAATATTGAATACCATTTACAATGGTATCAATTTTAGCATACAGCACCTCGTTTGTATTATAACCTACACTATCAATGGTTGGAATTACTGCCAGCAAAGGATTGTTGCCGGCATTGGCAAGAATTATTTTTGAACTATCATCCAACTCCTGCAGCAGTGGTTGGTTTTTGCTATCCTGCTCATTATAAAAATTGAAATTCAGTTTCCACTTTTTATATCGCCATTCATCATTTACGGCAAGCATTGTTCGTACGTAGTTTTTGTCCGAATATTGAAACTCTACCACAATGCGCATAAAGGTATTGATAAGCCTGCGAGGCGTAAATGTAATTTCGGCAGTATTGTAATCAATAATATAATCGCTTTGTGCACCGCGGGTTTGCAGTTGCCCGTCTATATATACACGCTCTGTTCCGGCAAGTATGATGATGGATAATTCGTTTTGCGCTCCGGTCATCCGGTAGGGCCCCTGATTTCCTTCGATAGGCTTAACAACAATGCGTGCATACTTTCCTCTTGATATGGATGCCGAAGCTGCCACCCGGTTTTTAATGGTATCATCTGCCGCTATGTTATTTTGATTTTCGATTTGAATGCCTTGTGCTCGTTTTAAATAACTTAAGAAATAAGCTGATGGCCGCAGCAAATCAAAATCTCCAGCAAGTATACGGGTATTGTTATTTTTCAATTGGATATATACACGGTCAAAGTCCTGCAATTGCTGTGTGTTGCCTTCAGGTTGTATGGGGATGTTATTATCGGTAATAGCAGCGGCTACTTCCCATTGCTTGTTCAACTTGCCGGCAAGTTGAAGACTCAAGCTTGAGTTTACCACCACATCCTGATTATTTCCAAAACTGATGCCTCGCGATATACTCCCCGATTTGCTGATGCCGCCTGAAGTGAAAAAATCATCGCTGAAGGTGGAAGGTATATACTCATAGTTATCAAATATCCGTAAGCTATCCGGATTTTTGGGGAGTAATTTCCGGTTATAAAATGATTGTGTAAACAGCAGTGGAAACACCCGATACGAAATTTTTGCACTATCGCAGCTATAGTTGTTGGTAATGGTATTTCGGTTTATAAGAATCAATTTTGCTTTAGCAAAATCAATCCGGTATGCATTGCTGTCAATTAATGCATTGGTGCAATTATAAAAACGGATGCTTCCGGGTATAATGCTTACAGTGTCAAGCACCATGGTATCTTTTTTAAAGAAAACAGTTTGTTCTCTGTAGTTGGAACCTTGTTGTGCGTGCATATAATGGGGCAAGCACAACATAAATAGCATAAGCGACCATATAGTTTGTATAAGGCTTCTGTGTTTTAGTATGTGACTGTATAGCTGCAAGGCTTGCTAAGATAACGCTTAGGTAAATGAATTATTTTTTGCTAAGGTATCAAAACGCCCACTAACAATTGGCCTGCAGTCGCTGTATTAAAAAAAAACACATCAACCGTGATGTGATTTAACGACTCGGGATTTATGAAGTGGCGGTTAGGAGTATATAAGGTTTGAGTACGGATAAAATATTGAAGCACGGCAAACGCAATGAGTACGGATAACTGCCGCCATTTCATTAAATCTATTGTTATCGGATGCGCCTCTTTTCGTGGTCAATGTTTCTGCGTAACTATTTGTCATGCGCTACAATTATTTTTTTACTTGCAATAAAATTACCCGATTGTATTACAAGATTATACATACCATTGCAAAGCAATGGCAATTTCTCTTTGCTCATTACTCCAAGGCGGCAAGCCTTGCGTGTAAAGTTGTTTGCCGTTTACATCATATAATTTTAAAACTCCATTTTTGTTTTGCGGTAGTATATACCCTATGTTAACAAAATTATTTACAACAGGATTGGGATAAACACGAAAACGAAAATCGTGTGTGCCGTTTTCTTGCAACCCCACATTAGCCAAACAAGGGCAACCCAAACTTGTATCGCACCCTAAATAATAATTTGGGTGATTTGGTACAGCGCGGAAATTCCAAAAGTTGAGGAAAATATTATGTTGTTGAAAATTGCAAAGTGTATCGGCACTATCAGGTGCGCTTATTTCATGTATGCGCAAGGCACTGCCCCATACTTATCATGTATATGTGGCCGTTGGCGGCTAAGTACATAGGGCCAAATGTTGTATATGCGTTTGGCAGGTCATAAAAACCATCGTATACACCTACCGTATCTACATGCAAAGGTATTAACATCAACGAAATAAAAGGTTTGATGTTGCAGCATAAGCATATTGACCGCTTGGCGAAAAAGTAATACCCCAAATATATGCACCGTTAGATAATACTTTAGTTTGAGTATTGCTAAATAAGCCAGTGCATCTATCAAAATTGGCAAGCACTATTGTACTATTACGGTCAATTGGATTATCGTAAGTCGTGTAAATAAATTTGTTACCAAAAAGATTGAACTGGATGCGCGAAGCATTTCCATAACCCCATGGAAGAAAGCCTAAACTTTGCGTATCAACTTTTGCGATTCCATTATCAGCTAATAAAACTTTATATGCAATATCACTACTATCTTTAATAGTTACAATCCACCAATCTCTGCCATTGGCATGGCGACAAGCGGCAATGCCCCAAATAATTGTATCTTGAAAAATAATATTATTTTTTGAAATTACACTTCCCATTCCTGTGTCCAAAGTCTTGTCAATTACAGAATAAAATAATTCATTTGAAGGATAACTTGCTGGAGCCAGTGAGGTTCTTGTTTGGTGAATCAACACATATTTATTGGTATCGCCTGGGTATGGCAAAATAATATTTCCGTTTACAATTAATAAACCATTGGGCCATGAATTTACAAAATAACCCGGGTTAAGGCCTGCGCCATTGTCCATGGTATCGCCTGTGGCATTGGCTATCCATACGCCATTGCTGCTCATTAGTAAGTTGCCGATGCTGTCGCAGATGGAGGCGTTGGTGCCATCGAAACTCATTTTGCGCAATTCAGTATTTAGAGTATAACTATTGGTGTCAAAAGTCATACGACCCTTATCAACTAATTGATTCCATTGATTCCCCATCAACCATTGATGGTTCAACCCTTGCCCATTGGCAAGGGTTAAACTACAACAGTAAAGAAAAATTAATACAAACTTTTTCATTTCATGATAATTAATTTTTGATTGAGTTGCATTGTTTGCTCGCTCACTATTGTAATGGTGTAAACACCATTTGCAAGTTTGCTTACATCAATAAATTGCGAACCTTGTTTGCAATCAATTGCTTGTTCAAATACAATTTTGCCCACTGAATTTTTTATTGATACACTGCAATTGCTTTGCAATGCTCTTGATTTTACAATTTCTACAATTCCGCTTGATGGATTTGGTCTTACAATAATGTTGCTGTTGATAGGCAGGTTTGATAAATTGCTTTGTCTATAAATGCCTTCGTTAAAACAAACATTCGCATCGTCCCAATAAAGTGAATCGTACAAATTTTCGAGCCATGCTCTTGCTTTGTAAACTGCATTACCCGCGCTGTATGGACATTGCACAGCAATGGAGTAAAGCGTTACCATATGGTTTTCAATTACACTTTCACCATAAGTATGATAATCCAATTCTATTTCATACACTGTTTTATCATTCATCAAAGGGGTTTCGCTTGTTGATGTTTGGCCTAATCGTGTTGCTGCTTCGTTCAACAAACTTACTATAAATGTTTCACGCTGCGCAAATAAAAGATTGCGATTTTCTATTTCAGTTGACAATTGCAAAATATAATTTTCTCTTGTTGCCATGTTTAAATTTGTATTGCCTATTAACTCCAGGCTATCGTGGTCATTTATTTGCAGCACAATATATTTTACCGTGCTATCAATCAAATTTATTTGCTGCAAAAATACATTGTCCTTTGATACAACATCCCCTCGACCACTATCTTGCCTCATGTCTATTTCGTGCCAGCGCAAACCACGCATAAATTGCCCTTCCCAGCCATCAACTGTAAAAAGAAAATAGGTACTATCATCGCCTGGCTTGGGTATAAATACTGCGCAGTCGTTCGGTGTACTATTGCCATTGCCTATGCCACATCCATTAGGCATGGTTTTATGCTCACGATTATAAATGCACCAATCATAATTGGTTTGATAGCCATAGCCAAAATAACATTGCAGTATGCCATTGGTATCAGAAATTACTGCTGTGCTTTCTAATGTAGAAATTTGCCCATTGGTGTCCGCAACTGCTGTACCACTTGTAAAATCTAAACCCGCAAACACACCAAAATACCAGTGCATGTTACGCTTTTGGTCGGCTGTTTGTGCATGCACCATTTGTAATGTGCAATGGATAATAAGCAATACAACAACACTTTTTTTCATAGCAAAAGGAATTTATATTTTTTGTTTTTATAAAAATACGTCTCGCCTTTGGCGAGATTAGTATCAAAAATAATACTATTTGGCTGCGGGTAAATTAGTTTGAAGATACATGTTTAAAATTTGCTGAGTATGCAACCTCAAACAATTGTGCAATAAAAGTGACTACGCACAAAGGCGCAGCACAGTCTTGCAGCGGTACTTACGGATGCCCTCACTCGTCAGCATTTGAAATGCGGATACAACATCATACATTGTTAATTTACAATTCGCACATAGAAAATTCAAAAACTTAAACAATCACTCAATGTAAAGTGAAAAAGCTAGTCATATATCTGTATGTATCCACAAGAAAAAAAGGCACGCCAATTGCAATTTTACAACAATTTGAAATATCGTTTTGCAAAACCAATAGGCATCCGTGCTTCAGATGTGTAAAATCAGGGGCGTAGCCCTTGTATCTTCGTAGAAAAGCTAATTGATCTTATTTCGAGGGGTGTTAGCCCTGAAATTATTTTATATTCGTAGTAAACAGCAGCTCGAAGTAGTGTACATATTTTTTTGGTTGTAAAAGCAGCTCAAAAAACGGTGACTGGACTTTATTTTCGGAAAAAACATTGAGCAAATCGTTTTTTTTCGTGACTAAGCATAGCTCCGCCACGGGCGTTGAATATTTCGTTTATGCAGCTTTTTTTAGTGCCTTTTGTGTCTGTTCCTTTTCTTGTTTTAGGAGTTGGTTTCCTATTAGATGTAGGTTGGTGGCAAGTACACAGAAGGCAAAATATTTGCAAAAGTTTTTATGTCCTTTATCGGGGCAGCGGTTGGCTCCGTGATGTTCGAGCATGTTGATGCTGCTCTCGATTGCGGAATGTTGGTTGCGTATTTTTTTGAATATTTTTGTGTTTTCGTATTCTGCCTCTTGTACATTTTTTTTGCCTTTTTGGGGCATCACTACTTGTGGTATTCCTGCATTTAATACGTACTCAAAATTTTCTTTGCTATAAAATCCTTTGTCAAAGCTGATACTTTCTATTTGATTGGGATACCTTTGGCATAGCCTGTCTATCAATGGTTTTACTTGGGCTGCATCTTTTTCGCCTTCCATCATTTTGAAATCAACTATCAAATTGTATTGGTTGGTGGTTACTAATGCAAGGTGGCCTAACTCAACTCGCTTGTTTATTTTTCCTTTGGTTATCCATTCTGTTTCGGGTTCAGATATGGAATATATTTTCTCGCTCGATGGTATAACTTCTCCTTGTAGTAGTCTGCGTTCTATTTGGTCTATAAATTTTTTTGCATAGTTTTCATATTGCTTTAATGCCACAAGTAAAATAAAATTCTTTTCTGTCAATGATGCTTTTATTACCTCCTGTTTGGCAAGTTCAAATCGTTGTAATAGTTGACGGGCTTGTTGCAAATATTGTTTCACTTGCTTTTTTTTCGCATCTTCTTTTCTGCCTTTGAATACGGCAAAGCTTGTGTTGCGATATATGGCTTTAAAAGTCTGTGTATTGCTTTTTACTTTGCGCCAGCCGTTTATGATTGCTTGCTCATGCCAATTTTCTATTATACTAAAACATTTGCGCATTGAGTCCCAAAGCAAATTGAGGTCAGTTGGAAAGTGTATGTTTTTTTCAACCGCATAGCTATCCGTTTTTAGATGTATCTTTTCGTCTTCTTTTTTTTTAAAATCTTTTCACCCATCTCCACCAATACTGTATTTATTTCTATCAGCATTTGCTCGTCTATCAGGTTTACATTGTCTATCAATGTTTGATATTTAAATTCATATTGCTGCACATCATATCCTGCTATGTGTTCTATGCCCAATAACGCTCGAACTATAATATCATGATTTGCAATCATCATTAATCTATCCCAATTGCAATCCAGCACATGGCGTAGTGTAGCGAGTACAAATATTTGCCACAAATCCATACCGGGCCTTCCATTTTTAGCACGTAGCTTTTGCGCAGGTATTATTTTTTTTTCGAGGATAGAAAACACTGCTTCGTTTAATGCCGGTGTTTTAAATATGTGCAGTAATGCAAACATAGCTGCAGGTTGTTCATCACGACTTTTGAAATAGCTTGGTGGAAATATAATTTCGCTGATAGGTGATTGACCTATTCTTAATTGTGGCTCAAATCGTTGACGCATTGCTTGATTTATTTTTTGAATCTCGCCTAAAAATACGAATCAAACCCATCATTATCGTTTTTTCTTTTCAACTTTCGACATTACTTATCAACACGAAACCGTTGATATCAATGCGTTTGGAGGCTTTTCGGGCAGGCACTATATAGTGTCTGCCCGAAAACTCCTGTCAAAGAAATAGAAGGCAGCTCGAAGTAGTGTACATATTTTTTTTGGTTGTAAAAAGCAGCTCAAAAAACGGTGACTGGACTTTATTTTCGGAAAAAACATTGAGCAAATCGTTTTTTTTCGTGACTAAGCATAGCTCCGCCACGGGCGTTGAATATTTCGTTTATGCAGCTTTTTAGTGCCTTTTGTGTCTGTTCCTTTTCTTGTTTTAGGAGTTGGTTTCCTATTAGATGTAGGTTGGTGGCAAGTACACAGAAGGCAAAATATTTGCAAAAGTTTTTATGTCCTTTATCGGGGCAGCGGTTGGCTCCGTGATGTTCGAGCATGTTGATGCTGCTCTCGATTGCGGAATGTTGGTTGCGTATTTTTTTGAATATTTTTGTGTTTTCGTATTCTGCCTCTTGTACATTTTTTTTGCCTTTTTGGGGCATCACTACTTGTGGTATTCCTGCATTTAATACGTACTCAAAATTTTCTTTGCTATAAAATCCTTTGTCAAAGCTGATACTTTCTATTTGATTGGGATACCTTTGGCATAGCCTGTCTATCAATGGTTTTACTTGGGCTGCATCTTTTTCGCCTTCCATCATTTTGAAATCAACTATCAAATTGTATTGGTTGGTGGTTACTAATGCAAGGTGGCCTAACTCAACTCGCTTGTTTATTTTTCCTTTGGTTATCCATTCTGTTTCGGGTTCAAATATGGAATATATTTTCTCGCTCGATGGTATAACTTCTCCTTGTAGTAGTCTGCGTTCTATTTGGTCTATAAATTTTTTGCATAGTTTTCATATTGCTTTAATGCCACAAGTAAAATAAAATTCTTTTCTGTCAATGATGCTTTTATTACCTCCTGTTTGGCAAGTTCAAATCGTTGTAATAGTTGACGGGCTTGTTGCAAATATTGTTTCACTTGCTTTTTTTTCGCATCTTCTTTTCTGCCTTTGAATACGGCAAAGCTTGTGTTGCGATATATGGCTTTAAAAGTCTGTGTATTGCTTTTTACTTTGCGCCAGCCGTTTATGATTGCTTGCTCATGCCAATTTTCTATTATACTAAAACATTTGCGCATTGAGTCCCAAAGCAAATTGAGGTCAGTTGGAAAGTGTATGTTTTTTTCAACCGCATAGCTATCCGTTTTTAGATGTATCTTTTCGTCTTCTTTTTTTTTAAAATCTTTTCACCCATCTCCACCAATACTGTATTTATTTCTATCAGCATTTGCTCGTCTATCAGGTTTACATTGTCTATCAATGTTTGATATTTAAATTCATATTGCTGCACATCATATCCTGCTATGTGTTCTATGCCCAATAACGCTCGAACTATAATATCATGATTTGCAATCATCATTAATCTATCCCAATTGCAATCCAGCACATGGCGTAGTGTAGCGAGTACAAATATTTGCCACAAATCCATACCGGGCCTTCCATTTTTAGCACGTAGCTTTTGCGCAGGTATTATTTTTTTTTCGAGGATAGAAAACACTGCTTCGTTTAATGCCGGTGTTTTAAATATGTGCAGTAATGCAAACATAGCTGCAGGTTGTTCATCACGACTTTTGAAATAGCTTGGTGGAAATATAATTTCGCTGATAGGTGATTGACCTATTCTTAATTGTATCAAATCGTTGACGCATTGCTTGATTTATTTTGAATCTCGCCTAAAAATACGAATCAAACCCATCATTATCGTTTTTTCTTTTCAACTTTCGACATTACTTATCAACACGAAACCGTTGATATCAATGCGTTTGGAGGCTTTTCGGGCAGGCACTAATTAATTTATTTTTATAGCTTTTAAATAAAAAACCCGGCAACGAAAACGTGCCGGGCATTATTTCTGTTTTGAAAAAAACTACTTCCTCATAATTGTAACGGTACCGTTATATACTTTATCGCTTGTAGGTACTACAATATAATAATATACTCCATCGGGAGCATCTGTTGCTCTCCAGTCATTTTTATAATTATCGGTTTCGTAAATTAAATTACCCCAACGGTTGTAAATTTCTACCCGAGTATTTGGAAATGCTTCTAATCCTTGAATAAAGAATAGCTCATTAAAATTATCGCCATTAGGAGTGAAAATGTTTGGAATAATTATCTCGCAAGGAATAACATCAATTTCACCGGTTAAGGTAAGCTTTGGGCAACTACCATCGTCTACCACGAGGGTATATGGGTAAGTGCCAGCCACATTCCAGGTAGCTTGATGTATACCCGAGCCACTGCCCGTTACCGCAGTTGCACCGGTAAACTGCCATGTATAATTTGCATTAGAGGCAGCTGCACCAGTAAAGGTAAAGGCAGCTTCGTTGTTATTGCAACTAGTATCGGGACCGGCTAAGGTTCCGGTAGGCGCTTTGTTGGCAGTAATATTTACGGTTTGCGAGGCGGTGCTGCCACAAGCATCGGTTACAGTTAGCGGGATAGCCACCGTGTTGTTAACGGTAACGGTATATGCTGATGATGTAGCCTGTCCATTGTCCCAGTTGTATTGAACATTGCCCGCAGCATTGGTTACGGTAGGTACCAGAGTAAGTTGGGTGCCTTCGCATACTGCTGTATCACCGGGGGTTATTGATAATGATGGGGTAGACGAAATGCTGATAGTAACTGTGGCATTGGTAGTTTGTGTGCAGGCATCGGTTACGGTAACACTATAGGTAGTAGCCGATGACGGTGTTACGGTAACATTATTAGTTGATGGTAAGCCATTGTTCCACGTATAGGTAAATGGTGGTACACCCAGGTTGGTGTTAATGGAAAGCACCACACTTGCTCCGGGGCAAATGGTAGTGTCGCCAGGAATAATTGATATTTGAGGGCCTGCACTTTGCACAGTTACCGTGATACTGCCCGTACTCGATTGCTGGCATGCATCTGTAACGGTAACCGTATAGGTAGTGGTAGCAGATGGAGTAACTTGATAGAACTGCGTAGTGGCTGCTCCATTGTTCCAGTTAAACGTAAGTGGTGCCGCCCCTAGTCCAACATTGGCCATGAGCAATACGCTGCTGCCGGGGCAAATGGTTGTATCACTTAAGGCTAGTACGGGTCCATTGGGCAATACCGATACTGTTATCGATTGTGTAAATGGTTGTCCGCATGCATCGGTTATGCTAACATTGTAAGTAGTAGTTTGCGTAGGCGATACAGTATAAATGGAATCGGTAGAAACCCCATTGTCCCAACTAATGGTGTATGGCTGCTGACCTGTAACAATAAATGCTTGAAGGTTTACGGTATTTCCGGAACAAATGGTAGTGTCATTACTTACATATGCCTGAAATGGTGTTTTATCTCTGATTTTTACAATTAGCGGAGAAGGAGCAACAAGGCATGGCGGTAAGTTGGTTTGAGAAATTTCTATGGTTTCAACACCTTCAGGCAATGCATCCGAAACAGGATAAATAGAAATGAAAGTGGTAGAGTCGCCAGCAGGAATTTTTACAGAATCAGGTAGTTGATTATAATCTATACCATTGGTAGCTGTGCCAGCATACGCTAATTTAATATAGGTATCAACTGCAACCGTATCAGGATAAGAAAAACGTACGGTTACATCGGTACAACCTTCTATAATGGAAGAATCGTTTAGAGCATATTGTGAAGCAAAGGTGGCACTAATAAGAGGAACACCTCCGGTAAAACTTGCAGCTTCAAGCAAAACTCCTGAATCCAATATTTGGTCAACCGCATCTGCAATTGCTAATTTGATATGAAAGGTATCGCAGGGATTTACAATGGCATACGCAGTTAGTACGGTAGTAAAAGCATCGTATTGGGCAGTGGTTCCGTTGGTATTGTCGATGAAGTAGGTGCAATTTGTACAAGGGCCATTACTTTGACCAAAGGCATTACCATTATTTACATTATTGATAGCAACAGGTAAAGTGGTAGCAGGTACCAGGGCCAGATTTTGCTGACCAATAATACCGGGGCCGCTAAGCAGGAAGGCAAATACATCGTTAAAACTGGAGTTAACAAATTCGTTATACTCTTCAGACCCAAATACGAAATTGAACTTTATATTACTTGATGCAGGAACAAAATCAAATTCAAGTACACATGCATTTTGTGTGGTGGTGCTGTTAATGAAATCAAGATCTGCATCGCCCGAAGCACCATTGGCAAGCCCAGCACCCTGCATGGTATTGGCACCTGCCGCCTGGGCAATATCACCACTGGTCATAATAATGCCACTATCCAAACCAATATTCGAATTAACGCCATTAAAAGTTCCAATGGCAACAGGGTCGCCTGTGAAGGTAACATTAAAAGCAGTAATACCGCTTCCTAACAAAACGTTTTGAACCAATTGCTGTGGTGTAAGGCCACCACTTACCGTTAACTGTGATTTAGATGCAAACGGAATAATTGCTAGCATTAGCAATCCAATTAATTTTTTCATAGATGATGATTTTTCAGGATAAATTTATGACAAATGTACTAAACTTCTTTTAGCTTAAAAGACTAAATTTATGGCTGTATGGATGCACCGTGCCGAATCTTAATTTCGTAAGTCCATACCCCAATTCAGCTTATGTCGCAGGGTGCTTAGAAAATTTTCATTGTCGAGGCGCACCAGGTTAAGGGTAAAGTCTTCTTTGCGCACAGCAAGTTGAATAGATGAGTCGATGGTAACCGTGCGCGAGTCTAGCGAAGCCTGAAAATACTGACTGCGCCCTTCCACTTCCACCGAAATTACAGATTTATCGCTTACAATAATGGGGCGTACGTTCAAATTATGTGGTGCAATGGGTGTGATTACGAAATTTTCGCTTTGTGGCATAATGATGGGGCCACCGCAACTCATGCTATAGCCCGTGCTTCCGGTAGGGGTTGCAATTATTAATCCATCGGCCCAGTAAGAGTTTAAGTACTCGCCATTTAAAAACGTATGCACAATCATCATAGTAGCACTGTCTTTTTTATGAATGGTTAATTCATTGAGTGCATAGAATGTTTTGCCAAAAATATTTTTGTTTGACTCGAGCCTAAGCAATGCGCGCTTATCAAGCGAATATAATCCTTTCTTAAGCGATTCGATTGCTGACGCAGCTTCGTTTTTATTGATGCTTGACAAGAAGCCCAACCGGCCGGTGTTTATGCCAAGTACAGGCATGCCGGAGTCCTGCACCATGGTAATGGTGTCGAGTATGGTACCATCACCTCCTATACTAAACAAAAAATCAGCTTTATTTTTCAATTCATCGTTTGAGGTAAATTGTGGAGCATCAATCTTTTTGGCAGCATGTCGGTTGTAGAAATGCAAAAAATTATCAAAAAATAATAAATCGCATCCAACAGCTTTTAATGCATTTATCAGGAATTCGATAAATTCAATATTGCTTGTGTTTTGTTGCCTGCCGTATAATGCGATGGTCATAATTGCGTGCTTTTATGAGGTGTAATTAAATACATGGTCCTGGTAGTGAATGCTAACCTGTTTGCCGGCAGCGGGTTTGCAATATCCAATTATTTGGGCGGGGATGTTATACCTTCGGGCAATTTCAATCATGCTTTCAGCTGCTTGCTTGTGGGTATAGATTTCGAGCCGATGACCCATATTAAACACCTTAAACATTTCGCTCAACTCACTGCCCGAGCTATGTTGTATTATATCAAACAGGGGAGGTACCGGCAACAAATTATTCTTTACAACTTCCAGTTGGTCAATAAAATGCAAAACTTTGGTTTGACCGCCACCACTGCAATGTATCATGCCATGTATATCTGCATGATGCGAAAGGAAAATATCCTTTACCAATGGCAAGTAGGTTCGTGTAGGTGATAGCACTAGCTTACCCATGGTGGTTGTGTAGTAATCATCTCCAACCTTTTCTTTTGATTGATACAGCAATTGGTTGCCTCTATTCACAATGTAAACTGTGGGGTTATTTTTATCGACACGAATTTCATCCGTTAGTTTGTAACGGCCACAGTATACTAAGTGTTCAGGAAGCGCGGAGTCGTAGGTTTCGGGAAAATGTTCGGCTATTGATTTATCAAATACATCGTGCCGCGCGCTGGTAAGACCATTGCTACCCATGCCACCATTATACCCGCTTTCATAAGTGGCTTCACCGTAAGATGCAAAAGCAACAATAACATCACCGGGGCTAATTTTGGCATTGTCAATAACCCGATTGCGTTGCAATCGGCATGCTACCGTAGTATCAACAATGATGGTACGCACAAGATCGCCTACATCGGCTGTTTCGCCTCCGGTGGTATATATTTTTATTCCAAATTTTCCCAGTTCGTTTATCAACTGTTCGGTACCTTCAATAATTGATTTTATGATCTCACCACCCACCAGGTGTTTGTTGCGCCCAATGGTGCTGCTGTATAAAATATCATCTATGGCACCGGCACACATGAGGTCATCGGTATTCATAACCAATGCGTCCTGCGCAATTCCTTTCCAAACCGAAATGTCATTCGTTAGCTTATAGTATGCATAGGCTAATGACGATTTCGTGCCTGCACCATCTGCATGCATGATGGTGCACATGCTTGGGTCGTTAGCTAAAAAATCAGGAAATATTTTGCAAAAAGCCTTTGGAAAAAGTCCTTTATCGGTATTGACTATAGCGGCATGTACATCTTCCTTGCCTGCCGATACTCCTCGCGCAGCATATTTTTCGCTTTGCTCTGTGTTTTGCATAAGTGTCGGCTAAGGTATGGCTTTTGACATGTAAAAGCCTAAATGCTTTGCAAAAAACTTTCTATACCATAGGTAATTGCAGGCTTTTAATATCAAAAAAAACCGGCAAGTACTTATGGTCTTGCCGGTTAAACCAATCAAATCTTTATTTTTTTAATTACGATATCACGCCAGGAGCACTAAATAATGTATTTGCATCAAAGGCCGCGGTAAAAAAGTCAACGCTACCTGACTTAACTCTATATGCCGCTCCGGCAATTCCTATAGCTCCTTCATGCAGTTTTTGGCGGATAATGGTGCTTGATATAACCAACGCTTCCATGCTGTGTTTTACATTGGAATACGCATAAATATCATCATCTAAAAAATTAGTAAGCCCGCTGATTTATTGTTTGCTTCGTTCGATGGCTGGTTTTATGCGTTCGAGCAACCCGCTCAGATTACCAAGTTGCACATTGCCTTGTGCGCCTTTTATAGCCCCGCTTGATATATGCCCCAATACAAGAATTAGTTTTGACCCAACTACTGCGGTTGCAAACTCTACACTACCAAGAATAGCATCGTTAATGATATTTCCGGCAATGCGAATACTAAATAAGTCTCCCAAACCCCGATCAAAAATCAGTTCGGCAGAAGTGCGGCTATCCATGCAACTGATAATTGCAGCAAGTGGCCATTGCCCATCCCGGGTTTCGTTAGTTTGCTGAAGCATGTCGTGGTTCACTTTTAGGTTTTTTGTAAATCGTTCATTGCCTTCTTTAAGTAATAAAGTGCAATCTGCGGAGTAGTTGATTGCTGCGAAAGAGCAGTGTGTGCTCGCATATCTTTTTTGTTTATAAATTTTAATCTTGTTTTTTTGCTTTAGATAAAATTTCTAAGGCTTTTTTTGAACTCAGTTTTTTCACTTTATTGGGAGTTGCATTGGCATCAGATAAATGTTCAACAATAATATTTCCATCATTTTTTAACTTGTACCTTTCCTTAAATCCGAATAGCTGGAGATTTATTCCATTTAAGGTGGCCTGCGAATTCTGGTAATCTCTGATTAATTCAAGAACATCATAATCGATGTAACTGGTTTTAGATGCATCAATAATTACGGTGGAATTTTTTGGGAAGTATTTGCAAGGTAATCTTGATGGCCGCTTTATTGTTACTGACTAATTTTTTTCTTTTCAATTTTTTTTGAAAGCATATTTTACCACAAGGTAAATAACTAATGAGGAAAGTACGCCAGTCAAAAAACCTGTCATTGGTACCATAATAGCAGTGTAAACCATCATCGAAAATTCGAATTTTCCTTCATGTTTGATTTCTTTAATTTCAAATGGTTTTATCATATTGCTAGCTACCCAAACCCCAATCCCACCAATGAAAAGGCCATAGGAATCAAGTTCAAATATTGAGATAAAAAAACACCCTCAGTAAATCTACTAAGGGTGTTTTGCGGTTTTTAGTTCTCTATTAAGAAAACAGAAATATATTCCTATTATTTTTTATAAGCAGTATCGCCTGAATCAAAATAAGAATATTTCATGATTTTTTCTTTCTTGAAAAACTCTACATAACTCTGAGGATTAGTTTCATTACCTCTTTCAGAAAGTAAATGTACTGTGATATTTTTATTCTTGGCTTGTACGGTAAAATCTTCAAGAATATCAATGATATCACTATCAATATATTTGCTATTTCTAATATCAAGTTCCAAAGTGGTATCACTTGGTAGATTTTGAAGTTGTTTTGCTATAGCTCCTTTATTCAAGAAAGTTACTTCTTCGGCAAAAGCCATTTTAACGAATTTGTCATTTGCTTTGTCTATGTGAAGAAACATTGAGTTTTGGTAGCTTTTAACCATAATTACGATAATGCCTATAAATAACCCTACTAACACGCCCCACAATAAATCCTTTGCTACGATTACAACAATTGTAGCCACAAAAGGCACAAATTGCGTCCAGCCTTTGTCCCACATTTTTTTGAATAGGCTTGGTTTAGCTAGTTTGTACCCTACTACAAGGAGTACAGCAGCCAATACAGATAATGGAATATGATTTAATAATTTTGGCAAAGCCAATACAGCAAGTAATAAAAATAGACCATGAATAATTGTAGATAATTTACTTTTAGCATTAGATTGTATATTGGCAGAGCTTCTTACAATCACTTGAGTCAAAGGCAAACCACCTATTAAGCCTGATAAGATATTGCCAGTACCTTGAGCAAATAGTTCACGATTCGTTGGTGTTGTATTTTTAGCAGGATCTAACTTATCTGTAGCTTCTACACTCAATAAAGTCTCTAAACTTGCTATTAAAGCTAAAGTAAAAGCAATAGTTAAAACTTTAGGGTTAGTGATTGCACTAAAGTCAGGAAATGTAAGGAAGCCTTTTAAGTCATTAAGATTATTAGCCACAGGAATTGAAACCAAATGAATGTCTTTTACAGCTAAATCTGAATAGTTGTCAAAAATTATTTTTACAACAGTGCCTACGAAAACAGCTATAATTGGACCTTGAATTACTTTGAATATCTTGGACTTACTGGCCAAAATATTATCCCAAAATAGTATTATAGCAAAACCCAAAACACCAATAATTATAGAACCTGGACTTATATTGCTAAATATATGTGTAATAGCGGAAAATGTATTTTCACCTGATGCTTCTGCAAACTCATCTGCGCCCATTGGTTCTTTATCATATCCAACTAAATGTGGTATTTGTTTTAAGATAATAATTATTCCTATACCCGAAAGCATACCAAGTATTACGCTGTTTGGGAAAAAGTAACCAATGATACCAAATCTTAATATACCAAATACAATTTGTATAACTCCGGCCAAAACCACTGCAACAAGAAACACCTCAAAGCTGCCAAGATCCTTGATAGCCACAGCAACAATTGCTGCAAGTCCTGCTGCTGGGCCAGACACACCCAGATTTGATCCACTTAAAAATCCCACAATTACACCACCTAATATGCCTGCTATTAAACCCGATAAAAGCGGTGCACCAGAGGCTAGAGCTATACCTAAACAAAGAGGGAGTGCTACAAAAAACACAACGATGCTCGCTGGGAAATCGCTTTTAAGATTTTTTAAATTCATACTTTATTAGATTACTAACTATATTTTTTTAGGTAAAAGCTGTATTTTCATGCTTATTAATTACTACACTATTTAAAGGTAATTCTACAAATCATCAAACTCATACAAAGGATCTAAATAATCCTCATGGGTCATGTTGCATAATTCTTTAATTAACCCATCTTCTAGGCTATAAACCCAGCCATGTATTTCTGGACCTTTTCTATCTTTCCAAGCTCGCTGTACGATACTAGTTTTGGCAAGATTCATAACTTGTTCTTGCACATTTAGCTCAATAAGCTTATTCAATCTATCTTCGGCCTTAGTCTGATGGTCAATTAAATCACGATGGATTCGATATACATCCTTAATATTCCGAATCCATTTGTTGATTAGGTCAAAATTATGTCTTGACATAGCTGCTTTTACTCCACCACATCCATAATGACCACACACGATAATGTGATTAACCTTCAGATGGTCTACAGCGTATTCTAAAACTGAAAGTAAATTTAAATCTGTATGGATAACCATATTAGCTATATTCCTATGTACGAATATTTCTCCAGGTTGAGTTCCAGTTACCCTATCCGCTGGCACACGACTATCGCTGCAACCTATCCATAAAAACTCTGGAGACTGGACATTGGCTAGCCTATTAAAAAATTCAGGGTCTTTTAGGACTGCATCCGTTGCCCACTCTTTATTGTTTTTTAATAACTTTTCGTACGCTTGTTTAATTTTATTTTTTTGCATAATCTTTAATTTGTTTAGTGAGAGACTGTGACTTGTTCGTTATTTTTTTTACTAAATTTATTTAGAATTGTTCGTTTTTTATGAAATTCTGCTATCAATACAACTTAAAACCAACGCAAATGGATGGTGTCCATCCCAGGTCTCGTTTGCCTGTTGCAATAGATTGCGATTTGCTTCTAAATTATTGACAAATCTCTTATTACCATCTTGAAGTAATTGTAATGCAATAGATGGTGTAATGGCATCTTGTAATTCTTTTGTTAACGTTTTCATTGTTTCTTTATCTTGTTTGTTACATCAATGTTGTCTTTTAAACTTGTTACTTCCTTGGTAATCCCCGCTAAAACGATGTCTGTAAAGCTAGCAGCATGCCCAATAAACCTGATGGGCAATTGGCTAAGGATACCTACTGCAATACCACCTGTAATGACGGCAATCATACCCGAATATAATGGAGCGCCCGAAGCCAGCGCTACGCCAAGGCATAGCGGCACTGCGACCAAAAATACTATAAGGCCTGCAAGTAAGTCTCTATGATTGAATTTCATTTATATTTAAATTTATTTTAAAATTGAAAATGTTATAAATTCATAACAGTTAAATAACCGCAACGTTTTTATAAGAAAAAAGGAGGGATGCTGAAATTAAATTTTGGGAGGAGGTGTATTGATTTCAATAATTATGGAATGAAAAATATTTTCATCAAACAGGAGGCAACTTTTTAGCTTTCGTTTATTATCCCAATTTATTACCTTGCTAAAAAAAATGAGTTTGTCTTTTATATCCTTTTCAGCCTTAGTCTTGCCTTCTTTTTCACTCGATTCTGAATAGTCTTCGATATTCAATTCAATTTGGGCTTGTTCAGCTAGCGGCACAAAAACATTTTCAGCCACCATATAGGCAGTGAACCATAATAACAATATGCAGCTAACAAAACTTTTCATTGATTGGCTGCGAAAGTAAGTGAATTTAGTGTTGGTTAATTAATTAGGATAGAAAATTAAGAAAATCTTTAACATAAAACCTCGAAAATCAATGTATATATTTAAAAGCAGACATTATTCATGCCATGCAGCACAAGTTGAATTTGCACCTTCTAAGTTTTACCTTACTTTTGCAGTCCGTTTTTAAAGAAAAATATGAAAATTCTTGTTTGTATAAGTAACGTTCCGGATACGACTTCCAAAATTAATTTCACAGATGATAGTAAAGGCCTAGTAACAGCAGGGCTTCAGTTTATTATTAATCCGTATGATGAAATAGCCCTTACCCGCGCACTAGAGCTTACCGAAGCTTCAGGTGGCAGTGTAACGGTTATTAATGTAGGCGATGCTACTACCGAACCTACCATTCGAAAAGCGCTAGCCATAGGGGCTACAGATGCCGTTCGAATTAATTGTGCACCTCGCGATGCTTTTGATGTTGCTTCTCAGGTGGCTAATTATGCAAATGATAAGGGATTTGATCTCATATTGTGTGGTCGCGAATCCATTGACTATAATGGCGCTCAGGTACCTGCCATGATTGCTGAATTGCTCGACCTGCCTAATGTTTCTATTGCCAAGTCATTGGTTGTAGAAGGCGCAAAGGTGATTCTTGAGCGTGAAATAGAGGGAGGCAAAGAGGTGGTAGAAGTGCCTATGCCAATGATAGCAAGTGCTTCGGAGGGTATGGCTGAACCAAGAATACCAAACATGCGTGGCATAATGAGCGCGCGCACCAAGCCGCTTGCAGTAATTGAGCCTGTCAGTTTCGATGTGCTTACCCAAGTGGTAAGTTTTGACAAGCCCAAGCCACGGTCATCTGTAAACCTTGTAAATGCTGACGAAACAGATAAACTGATCGACTTATTACATAACGAAGCAAAAGTTATTTAAAACCATCAAACAGAAACTCATGGTACTAGTATACTTAGAACATACAAACGGAAAATTTAAAAAATCAGGATTAGAAGCAGCAAGCTATGCGGCTGCAGTATCGGGCATGTTGCAAGATCAGTGCACGGCTATTGTGCTTGGCGCAGTAGCAAATGACGAGCTAATGTTGTTGGGAAAATATGGAGTGAGCAAGGTGTTGCATTGCCATAATAATCGACTTGACAATTTCAACAGTCAGGCTTATGCACAAGTAATTGCTGCAGCTGCTACTCAAAGCAATGCTAAGGTGGTTATCATGAGCAATTCCTTTTCAGGAAAAGGCCTGGCACCGCGTGTAGCCATCCGCCTAAAGGCTGGATTGGTTGATGGAGCCATTGCATTACCCGAAACTCAAAATGGATTTACCATTCGCAAAGGTGCCTACTCAGGTAAGGCGTATGCCAATGTAAACATCATCAGTGATATTAAAGTAATTAGCCTTTCGGCCAACTGCTACAAGATTGAAGAGAAAAACACAGACTGCTCCGTGGAGGATTTTAATCCTGCTATAAGTGAAAACGCTCTTTCGATGGGGGTGCGCGAAACGGTGCGAGCGTCAGATAAGGTATCCTTGCCTGAGGCCGAATTGGTAGTAAGTGCAGGCCGCGGTCTTAAAGGACCCGAAAATTGGGGTATGATAGAAGAGTTGGCATCCTTGCTTGGTGCAGCCACTGCGTGCAGCAAGCCCGTGAGCGATGCTCATTGGAGGCCACACTCTGAACACGTAGGGCAAACTGGCATTGCTGTTAGTCCAAATTTGTACATTGCCATTGGTATATCAGGAGCAATACAGCATTTAGCAGGAGTTAGTTCAAGCAAAACCATTGTAGTAATTAATAAAGATTCAGAGGCACCTTTTTTTAAAGCAGCTGACTATGGTATAGTTGGAGATGCTTTTGAAGTAATACCTCGCCTTATTGAGTCAGTTAAAAAATTCAAAGCCGCCAACGCTTAATCGCACTGGTAAATGCCTTCCATGGATAAAATAGAACTTGAAATAGTTGGGCTTACATATAGTCAAACCCAAACAGGGGCTTATGCACTTATCCTTGGTGAATTAAACGGCAAACGCAGGTTGCCTATTATTATTGGCAATTTTGAAGCTCATGCCATTGCCGTTATTATTGAGCAAATGACTCCTTCGCGACCTCTTACCCACGACCTCTTTCGTAGCTTTGCCGAAACGTTTAACATTGCCATTACCGAGGTTATTATTTACAACCTTAAAGAAGGAATTTTTTATGCCAAGTTAGTTTGTAGTGATGAGCAAGGACATGAACATGAAATTGATGCACGCACTTCCGATGCGGTTGCATTGGCAGTAAGATTTTCTTGCCCCATTTATACGTTCGAATTTATTCTGTCGCAATCGGGAGTAATATTTGAAGAAAGTGAAAGCGATGAACATGATGAACCGGAAGAAATTACAACACCATCAAAGGCAATGGTAAACGTGGAGCTTAACGAAGTTACGCTCGATGACCTCAATGACCAACTTAATAAAGCACTTGAAAACGAGGATTATGAAAAAGCATCTCACTTGCGTGATGAAATTAATAAGCGTAAGAATAGCTAAATGCTTTTCAATAACATCGAACACGGTGTCAATATTTTTTTATTCCATTTTGACCACTGAGATATTGTTTCTGCCTTTATAACAAGCCTTTTTGCCTTTTCGATTTTTTCTCAAATTTTATTTAAAACCTTTAGTAGATATGGCAGGAAGGCTAATTAAATGAATAGAAAACAATAATTCCAATACCGTAAAGGTGGAACGTAATCAAATGACTAGAGGCGTAAATATGTTTATCATAAAAATGAATGATGAAATTATTGCAGTCGGCAGGATGGAAGTAGAATAATTAAATATTGGTTTAGATATCATGGAGGAGGGCTTTTATTAGTTCTCCTTTTTTTGCGGAAAAAATTCTTTTAAATATTTTCCAATATAAATTAGCGATTTTACTCTCGTATATGAAACACGTATCAAATGTTTACAAATCTTTGAGCTTCAAAATTTTAAGTGATATTTTTACGTTTCCAAATTGAAGACAGTTTTACGATTTGCGAAGAGAAATCTATACAACATGGAAGAGGCGTAATTTTATCTGTAAGTATTTTACCTTTATTAGGCTTAGTTTTTGAGACAATATAGTTGACTGATCGCATTTTGCCTTTGGTTGGTGTTATCACCAACCAATTTTGCCTTTGGTCAGTCTTATCACCACCAAAAAAGAATTTTGCAAAAAGCATCGATTCCATTATGTTTGCTTTCGATGGGCAATTCAATAAAATTCTTCACTGCAACAATTCTCCAATGGCAAAAGTTACTACAACCGGAAAAGTATAAACAAATTATAGTTGATAGCATGAAATTTCTGGTTGAAAATAAACGGGTGTGGATTTACGGATTTGTCATAATGCCAAATCATATTCATTTGCTATGGCGTATGCACGAAGGAATAAATGATAAAGATGTGCAAAGGGATTTTTTAAAATTTACCGCACAACAAATAAAATTTGATTTAATAGCTAATCACCCCAAAGTACTTCCATATTTCAAATCAACTCAGAGTGATAGGGCATTTCAGATTTGGGAAAGAAGGCCATATTCATCTACCATGTATAACAGGATAGTACTTGAACAAAAACTTGATTATATCCACAATAATCCTGTTGTGCCAAAATGGAGCTTGGTAACGCAACCTGAAAACTATAAATATTCAAGTGCTAAATTCTATCTCCTCAATGAACCGAATTATGATTTCATAACGCATTATGTTGAACATATCTGAGGTGGTTGGTGATAACACCAACCAAAAGCAAAATATTTTCCAATATCATTAGCGTTGCGTTATAAGTCGAACAGTATCAACTGTTTAGAACTTTGTTCTTTGAAATATTGTAATTGAGTTTCCTGAAACAGTTGATTTATGGGCATTCTTTCAAAAATGGAGATGCTTAAAATCTGTAATATTTCGTAGAGGCTTTGTTTGAGCATAAAACGCTTTTGCCTTTGGTTGGTGTTATCACCAACCAATTTTGCCTTTGGTCAGTCTTATCACCACCAAAAAGAATTTTGCAAAAAGCATCGATTCCATTATGTTTGCTTTTCGATGGGCAATTCAATAAAATTCTTCACTGCAACAATTCTCCAATGGCAAAAGTTACTACAACCGGAAAAGTATAAACAAATTATAGTTGATAGCATGAAATTTCTGGTTGAAAATAAACGGGTGTGGATTTACGGATTTGTCATAATGCCAAATCATATTCATTTGCTATGGCGTATGCACGAAGGAATAAATGATAAAGATGTGCAAAGGATTTTTTAAAATTTACCGCACAACAAATAAAATTTGATTTAATAGCTAATCACCCCAAAGTACTTCCATATTTCAAATCAACTCAGAGTGATAGGGCATTTCAGATTTGGGAAAGAAGGCCATATTCATCTACCATGTATAACAGGATAGTACTTGAACAAAAACTTGATTATATCCACAATAATCCTGTTGTGCCAAAATGGAGCTTGGTAACGCAACCTGAAAACTATAAATATTCAAGTGCTAAATTCTATCTCCTCAATGAACCGAATTATGATTTCATAACGCATTATGTTGAACATATTTGAGGTGGTTGGTGATAACACCAACCAAAAGCAAAATAGCTAATCACCCCAAAGTACCCATATTTCAAATCACCCCCTAAGTGATAGGGCATTTCGTGGGGAAGAAGGCCAATATCACCATGTATAACAGGATAGTACTTGAACAAAAACTGATTATATCCACAATAATCCGTGTGCCAATGGAGCTTGGTAACGCAACCCGAAAACTTAAATATTCAAGTGCTAAATTCTATCCCTCAATGAACCGAAATTATGATTTCATAACGCATTATGTTGAACATATCTGAGGTGGTTGGTGATAACACCAACCAAAAGCAAAACATATCTGAGGTGGTTGGTGATAACACCAACCAAAAGCAAAAGGGATTTTTTAAAATTTACCGCACAACAAATAAAATTTGATTTAATAGCTAATCACCCCAAAGTACTTCCATATTTCAAATCAACTCAGAGTGATAGGGCATTTCAGATTTGGGAAAGAAGGCCATATTCATCTACCATGTATAACAGGATAGTACTTGAAACAAAACTGATTATATCCACAATAATCCTGTTGTGCCAAAATGGAGCTTGGTAACGCAACCTGAAAACTATAAATATCAAGTGCTAAATTCTATCTCCTCAATGAACCGAATTATGATTTCATAACGCATTATGTTGAACATATCTGAGGTGGTTGGTGATAACACCAACCAAAAGCAAAATAGACATGGCCGATAACAATGAGCAAATTGAAAACATAGATTCTATGGATGTACAAACATTGCTTAACATAGCCACGCACAACAATGCTGTAAGCTATATGGCACAAAGTGCATTGATGGTTGCCGGCAAAGCCCATTTTGACGACTTGTTACTACGCCCTTCCTATTTGCCTTTGGTTGGTGTTATCACCAACCAATTTTGCCTTTGGTCAGTCTTATCACCACCAAAAATAATTTTGCAAAAAAGCATCGATTCCATTATGTTTGCTTTTCGATGGGCAATTCAATAAAATTCTTCACTGCAACAATTCTCCAATGGCAAAAGTTGCTACAACCGGAAAAGTATAAACAAATTATAGTTGATAGCATGAAATTTCTGGTTGAAAATAAACGGGTGTGGATTTACGGATTTGTCATAATGCCAAATCATATTCATTTGCTATGGCGTATGCACGAAGGAATAAATGATAAAGATGTGCAAAGGGATTTTTAAAATTTACCGCACAACAAATAAAATTTGATTTAATAGCTAATCACCCCAAAGTACTTCCATATTTCAAATCAACTCAGAGTGATAGGGCATTTCAGATTTGGGAAAGAAGGCCATATTCATCTACCATGTATAACAGGATAGTACTTGAACAAAAACTTGATTATATCCACAATAATCCTGTTGTGGTAAAATGGAGCTTGGTAACGCAACCTGAAAACTATAAATATTCAAGTGCTAAATTCTATCTCCTCAATGAACCGAATTATGATTTCATAACGCATTATGTTGAACATATCTGAGGTGGTTGGTGATAACACCAACCAAAAGCAAATGGCCAAAGTACGTTGTTAGTTAGACTTGTTTTGTCTAAATAATGAAATATGCATCTGGAATTCGCTTTTATTACGGCAAAGCTAGCCATAGGAGCATATAAATACTCAATTCATTTTTTTCATAATTCAAAAATTTTATAGTTTATTGACGAGCATTCATTATAAACAATAATATAATATTGGCTATAACTAATATCTTATTTCAACATATGAAGTGTCATTAGGCAATGGAATAACTTTGAAACTTATTGTAGAATCAGTATTGTTTTTTGTAATAAAAGCATTAAACTCTGTTTGATAATAAGCTCTCCAAAAACAATTACATCCATCTGGACAATACAAAAATGTAGTATCTATATTTCCAAATAAATGGATGGGGTAACAATACGAGCCTAAAGAAAGTTCATCTAGCTGATTAAATGGTGCCATATTAACAACCCGAACTTTAACAAAACCATAAGAATATAATACAATTGGAACAGTCGAGTTTTTCCTTCCAACTCCTAAACTATTCTGTTGATTATAATCAATATAACCAATCGCTTCGCCTCGGCATAGTAAAAGTAATCTCCATCTACTTTCTTTTTGTATTCACATATACCATTTTCGTCTGTGGTTAGGCGTTCTACCTCTCCTGTGCCAACGCCACTGGCAGGACTTCCACGTGTTATAATTATAGTTGCATTTGCTAATGGTTTAGATGTGCCATATTCTCTTACGCATATAGTTGCATCTATTTCATCCTTATCAACTTTTTTGCAAGAGTGAAATAGACTTACAAACATTGAAATAATTATTATAGCAGCAATTGTATTTTTTTTCATAAATAAAGCGTAATTCAATATTACAAATATAATAGAAAATTATGCTTGGTTGTAATACCTAATATTTCTAATTTATACCTTTCATTTCTAATTTATACCTTTGTAAAAACAAAACATTATGCAAATAGCTGAAAACATTAAAAGAATACGTGAGTTAAAAAATTACACACAGGAGCATGTAGCAGAGTTGCTAGGTATTTCGCAAAAGCAATATTCAAACCTTGAAACCGGACACAGCAAAATTGATGAGGATAAAATTGAAAAATTAGCATTGGCATTTGACATGAAACCTGCTGACATTGTTACTTTTCATGAGCAAAATGTTTTTTATCAAACTTTCAATAATCATAAAGAAGCCAAGAGTAACAACTTTATTTACAATCTGTAGATTAATGCAAATAGGTGGCTATGTTTTCTTCCATTTATTGCCAATAGCATCAATAAATGCATGACAATTTTTTAAAATCATTGAAAAATTTTCAATGTATTTAGAGCCTGTTTAATTTTTATCGAATTGTTTTATTATGTCAAATATTCAGTTTATCTGCGTTATATTTTTGCCTTTAGGATGCAGGCTATAGGCCGCAAAATAGGCCTTGCTAAACAAAAATTTTAAAAAGGCTCTTATTGTAAGGTTTTTCCCATTGGATTATTGCTTCTGCTTGTTCAGTTGCTTTTAACAACCTGCATTAAACTTTTAATATCTTCGCACATCAAAAAAAAATAAACACATTTAAATAATAAACCAATGCAAAAAATCAGACTTTTAACTGTATTATTTTTAGTAAATACTATACATTTAATTTATGGACAAGGATTGCCCCGCGAGATGTATTTATCTTCTGATTTACGCACACTTTATACCGGAGGAAAAGCACCCAATGGAGTATTTGAGCAAGGCACCATCCATCAGGTAAACCTGGTTTTTCCGCAAGCTAATTACTGGAGTTTGCTCCTTAGTAATTTTAATGCCAAAATTGACATTCCTGCAACCATGATAATTGATGGACAAACATATGATAGTGTGGGTGTGCGTTTCAAAGGGCAAACTTCATATATGGGAGCGCAGAATTCGCAAAAAAAATCATTTAATTTAACAACCAACAGCTTTAAAAAAAATCAGGATATTGAAGGGTATACTATTTTCAATATAAACAACTGCTATCAGGACGAATCGTTTATGCGGGAGTATTTTTTCCTCGATAATATTCAAACTTATATCCCTGCAGCAAAGTGCTCTTACATACACTTGTATTTGAATGGAGTAAACTGGGGATTGTATCCGATGGTACAGCAAATTAATAAGCCATTTTTAAAAGAGCGGTTCATGACCAACGATGGAACCAACTGGCGTGCCGACAAACCACCAGGAGGAGGTGGAGGAGGCGGAGGAAACTGGGGCGATGGCACCGCAGCATTGAATTATCTCGGTGGCGACTCTGCCTTATATAAGCCGCATTATACCCTTAAATCAACTAAAAGCGCAACTCCCTGGGCCGATTTAATTAATGCTTGCAGCCGATTAGAAAATACACCAATCATTAATTTAGAAACCATGTTGCCTGATAGTCTTGATGTTGACCGTTCACTTTGGCATGTTGCTTCGGAAATTATTTTTGGCGATGACGATAGCTATGTGTACAAAGGCAAAATGGATTATTTCGCGTATTACGAACCCGAAACACATCGCTTAACTCCACTTGAGTATGATGGCAACAGTGCCATGGATCCTGCACATAACACATGGAGTGCTTTTTACAATCAATCAAATGCCAACTACCCGTTGATGAATCGGATTTTACAAGTACCTCGATTAAGACAACGCTATCTGGCGCATGTGCGCACCATCTTAACACAAGCGTTTGATACAGCTACTGCCAATGCCAAAATAAATACCATCAAGTCTCTCATTGATTCAGTAGTAATTAACGATCCTAAAAAATTGTACAGTTACGCTGCATTTAATAATGAAATACCGGTACTCAAAAACTTTATTCTTTCGCACAAGAATAATATGATGGCGCTTGCAGAGTTAAATCAGCAAGCACCGGCTATAAGCAATGTATCGTTTGGTACAAATGGAGCACAATGGTCCTATCCCACTGGTAGCGATAGTGTAAATATTTTAGCAACCGTAACAAGTACAAATGGAATTTTTGCTGTTCGCTTATTTTATGCAACAGGCATTGTAGGTAATTTTACAGCTACCACCATGTTTGACGATGGCATGCATAATGATGGTGCTTCTGGCGATGGTGTATACGGTGCCTATATACCTGCTAAGTCAAGCGGAAGTTGGGTGCGCTACTACATAGAAGCGGCTTCTAACAATACGTACAAGTCGGTAAAGTTTTCTCCAGAAGGAGCTGAACACGATGTATATGTATATTTTGTTACTCCTGCCATCTCATCCGATACATCCGTTGTAATAAACGAATTAATGGCAGCCAATGCCACTGCGGTTCCTGATAACTTTGGTGAGTACGATGATTGGATAGAGTTATATAACAAAAGTGCTATTCCGGTAGATTTATCAGGATGGGTGTTGACAGATGATTCGCTTAACCTTGATAAATATGCTATTCCACAAGGCACCATACTTAATCCAAATTCATACATCACCTTTTGGGCTGATGAAGATGCAAGTCAGGGCAACAATCATTGTAACTTCAAATTATCTTCGCAAGGCGAAGATCTGATTTTGCTAAATGCCAATCATGAGATTGCAGACCGTATACTGTTTGGTGTGCAACAGGTTGATCAGGGGTATGCGCGTGTTCCCAATGGTACCGGTGGTTTTATTTTTCAGCAACAAACGTTTGGATACAGCAATAACCTGTTTCAGGCCATTGAAGACAACTTTAGCGATAAGCCCGAGTATATTAGCTTGTTTCCTAATCCATCAAGTTCATTCGTGAACATTGTTACCAATGCTGATGAAGGTGAAACCGTGGAAATAATAAATGCTATAGGCGAAACTGTACGATCATTGAGTGGCAATAAAAATTATAGTCTTGATGTATCACTTATGCCACAAGGCATATACAGTGTTCGTTTTGGCAAAGCGGTTAGCCGTCTTGTTGTACAGCATTAATACTAAATAAGCACAATTCGCAAAAAACGCAGCCAGTAATCTGGCTGCGTTTTTTTTTGAACTATATCAAACAAATATTGTGAGGCAGGTAACAACTTGCACAATTATCTGTTTAATAAATGTGCAGATGGCCCAGAAAGCCTATTTTTGTTTTTTATACTAATGACAATGCCTCGCTCAATACAATTCATATATCAGCTCAAAGGAGTACGTGTTCAAAATTCTACACTGATTTGCCGATGGCTTACGCAATTGGCGCAAGTAAATAAAAAGCATATAAGTTCGATAACGTACATCCTCTGCAGCGATAAATACATTAAAGGAATCAATCAACAATTTCTTAACCATGATTACCCAACTGATATTATCACCTTTAATTTATCTGCGGATAAAACCAATTTAATAGCTGAAATATATATTGGATATGAAACGATAAGATTAAATGCCACAAAGTATAAGGTAACCGTTAAAGATGAATTGCATCGTGTATTGGCACATGGTCTGCTGCATTTGATCGGATATGATGATAAAACAGAAAAAGAAATTGCCATGATGCGCAAAGCTGAAGATGAATGGCTAAGCAAAAGGACGTGGATGAAGATTTAATTTTCCTTTTTCAAACAAATAAGTATGAGTGTAAATAAAATAGTAATAGCGATAACAGGGGCAAGTGGTAGCATATATGCTAAAGTACTGCTGGATAAACTGCAAACGCTGCAACCCCAGCCTGATGCAGTGGGAATAGTGTTTTCTAGTAACGCCAGGCAAGTATGGGAGTATGAACTTGGTAACAGGAATTTCAACTTGCTTCCATATACCACTTACGAAAAAGATGATTTCATGGCGCCATTTGCATCGGGCAGTGCCCGATTTAATACCATGATAATTTGCCCATGCAGCATGGGTACACTTGCACGAATTGCCAGTGGCATATCCAATGATTTAATAACCCGAGCTGCAGATGTGATATTAAAAGAACGTAGAAGATTAATTTTAGTAACAAGAGAAACACCCCTGAGCTTAATTCACATCAACAATATGAGATTGGTAACAGAGGCAGGAGGAATTATTTGCCCGGCAACACCTTCGTTTTACAGTAAACCCGAATCTCCTGAAGCCATTGCCGCAACTGTTATCGATAGGGTACTTTCTTTGGCAGGAATTGAAAACAATAGTTTTCAATGGGGGAAGGATTAATTTAATTGCTGCTTAATTGTTTCATTCCATTTTTTAATTTCGCCTTCGGTAATTTTTTCCTGCCAATTGATTAGTTGATGCTAATCTAATTTAATTTAAAACATATTTATAAATGCAAATACTAAGTAACTACGCATGCGGTGAGTGGGTAACATCCGCTGAAAAAACGCAAACATTATATAATGCCATTAATGGCGATGAAGTAGCAGTGGCAAGCAGCGCTGGTCTTGATTTTGGAATGATGTGCAATTATGCCCGAACCGTTGGTGGACCTGCATTGCGTAAAATGACTTTCTTTGAGCGTGGACTGATGCTCAAGAAACTTGCAATGTACCTTACCGATCGTAAAGAAGATTTCTACAAAGTTAGTTGGGCCACAGGCGCAACTCGTGCCGATAGCTGGGTAGATATCGAAGGTGGATTTGGCAACCTGTTTACTTACGCAAGTTTGCGCAGGCAATTTGGCAACGAAACATTTTGTCTTGAAGGCGATATAGCTAAACTAAGTAAAGGCAATACATTTATCGGTCATCATATTTGCGTGCCCAAAGAAGGAGTGGCCATACACATCAATGCATTTAACTTTCCGGTGTGGGGTATGCTCGAGAAAATTGCTGTAAACCTTTTTGCCGGTGTACCTGCAATTGTAAAGCCTGCTACCATTACCAGCTTTCTTACCGAAGCCGTATTTAAAGAAATAGTAAAATCAGGGATTGTTCCCGAAGGTGCTTTGCAGTTGATTTGTGGCAGCGCCAATGGTATTCTCGATCATGTTATCAATCAAGACATCGTTACCTTTACCGGTAGTGCCCACACCGGCATGATGCTAAAGAAACAACCACGACTTATTGAAGAAAGTGTACCGTTTAATATGGAAGCCGATAGTCTTAATTGTTGTGTGCTTGGTACCGATGCTGCTCCGGGTAGTGCCGACTTTGATATTTTTATAAAAGAAATCCATCGCGAAATAGTTACCAAGGCAGGTCAAAAATGTACAGCAGTGCGCAGAATTATGGTGCCTGAAAAGTATGTGGAGGATGTTCAACTTGCCCTTAGCAAGCGATTGCAAAGCACTGTAATTGGAGACCCTCAGTTGGAAGGTGTGCGAATGGGCGCACTTGCCGGCAAGCAACAACTTAAAGAAGTGACCGAGAAGGTGGCGCAACTTGCACAATCGCAACAAATAATCTATGATGGTCGCGAAGCATTTCAACTTAAGGGTGGCGATAAGGATAAGGGATCGTTTATAGCTCCCATTATTTTTTTGAATGCAAATCCATTTACAAAAACCGATTGTCATAACGTTGAGGCGTTTGGTCCCATAAGCACCATCATGCCATACACACATATTAGCGAAGCGGTAGAGTTGGCCCGAATGGGAAAAGGCTCGCTGGTGAGTAGCATAATTACAAGTGATGCAAAAATTGCGCGCGAGTACACCATTGGTGCAGCGTGTATGCATGGCCGCATTTTGATACTTAACAATGATTGCGCAAAAGAAAGCACCGGCCATGGCTCGCCCATGCCGCACCTGGTGCATGGTGGCCCCGGCCGCGCAGGTGGTGGCGAAGAGATGGGTGGTAAGCGTGGCGTGTTTCATTATCTGCAACGCACTGCCATACAAGGCTCACCATCTATGCTTACTAACGTAACTAATACGTTCATGCATGGAGCTAATTATATTTTGAAGGATGTACATCCTTTCCGAAAAAATTTTGAAGAATTGGAAATTGGCGAAACATGGATTACTGCAAAGCATACAGTAACCGAAACAGACATAACCAACTTTGCCAATGTGAGTGGCGATAATTTTTATGCGCATATGGATGCAACATCACTTGATGGAACCATATTTACCCAACGGGTAGCACATGGATATTTTATTTTGAGCAAAGCAGCAGGCCTATTTGTTGAACCACGCAAAGGCCCGGTATTATTAAACTATGGGTTAGATGAATGTCGCTTCGTAAAGCCTGTTTATCCCGGAACTACCATTGGTGTGCGATTTACCTGTAAAGAAAAAATTGATCAGGAAAAAAAATCAGACGATGATATACCAAAAGGTATAGTGAAATGGCTGGTTGATATTTATGATGATACGAATGAGACAGTTGCACTTGCAACTATATTAACCATGGTGAAGAAGATAGAAAGTTAGTCAGGATTAATCTTTAAACTCAAGCGAAATGCAAAAAATTTATTCACTAGAGCAACAATTCCTATTTTAAAACAACAACTTTATTTTTATAAATATTATTTTCAGTTTTAACAATGACTGTATATATTCCATTGTCAAAATTCTGAAGGTTAATCTCGGCCATGTTTTCATCTATTTGTACGGATGAATTGAGAACGCGACCATTCACATCTGAAATAGAAATATTGGTGTTGGTCAAATCAAAAGGGCTTTCAATTTTAAATGTTTCACTTGCAGGGTTGGGATAAACACTCAACACTAGAGTCGGTTCTGTTTCTGTTACATCCTGCCCAATGCGCAAAGGTGCTGTAGTAAATGATTGTATGGGCGACCATGTAGATGCACTTATTGGATTCAGATTGCAGCGCGATTTAATTCTCCATTGATAAATAGTAGAAGGCAAAAGTCCTGTGATACTCTTAAACGAACTATTTGAATTAACGTACACGGTTGTCCAACTGCTTGTATTTTTTTTTCTGTAGCTGATGGTATATTTTAAAGCACAAGGTATCGTAGTCCAGTTAAGCTTGGCACTACTGCTAGTGATATTTGTCGCCACAAATCCACTGCTTGGAGCATTGCAGTTGGCGGGTATGGTTATACTTTTTGTATCTGTACATGTAAACGAACTAATAGTTAATTGATAATTGCCAGGTGTAAGGTTGCTAAAATAAAATGGACCACCCGGTGCATTAAATGGCATAGTTGTTTGATAGAAGCCATCTTTATATAAATCTACATTTCCACCTCCGCAAAATAAACCATTGTTGTAAAACCAAATTTCGTTATCATTATAGCACCCTGATACTACCGATAGATTAATTAACTCAAGCATACATGGAGGCTGAGCTAAAACTATATTGGGAAAAGTTTGAACAATATTTCCATTACTCGCATTTCTGATGATAACTGTATAAGTGCCGGCCCATCCCAATAATTCAACATCGCCACACCAGCCAGGTATATTGGTAACTTGAGCAGGAGGCACTGATTCAAAAGTATAACCTGTGGTTGGTCCGCCAATGCAAATAGTGCCGGGGCAGCCATAAGCAAATGGTTGTACTGTAGAAAGATTCCAGCTTTGTGCTTTTGCAACTAATGAAATGCAAAGTAGTATCGCAATGTTAAGTGTGTTTTTCATTTTTTTGACATTTTAGAGTTACTCAAATATAAGGATTCTTCTTTGAAATGAATTCAACTATTTTTAGACTCCTAAATAAGTATCACCCCCTCTACCAACCTATATTCACTATGGCCTTAGGTCAGGAATGTTTGATTATTCTAATCAAATTTCATCCACAACTCTAAACTAATTATTCATTAATTTAGCACCGTCCTAATTCCTGCTGATGTTATGAAATTAATACTTCGAATTTTTATTTTATTGTTATGCTGCACTCAGTTGGATTTTACTCAAAGCTCTGTGCAAGGTATTGTTTATGGTGCCGATGATAAGCCACCACTCCCCTTTGTAACGGTGGCAGTATATGCTACAACCAATGGCACCATCACCGATGTTGCCGGTAAATTTTCATTGCAGAGTGTAAAAACAACAGACACCATTATTTTTAGTTTTGTGGGCTACGAAACACTTCGTTTACCGGCTCAGCTGGGTGGCAACATGCAAGTGTATCTTACAACCAATCGCAAGATTTTCTGAAAAAGCTTATGATTTTATTGAACACATAACAAATGACAAACGAGCTTACCCGCCTTGCCGTGGTGTTAAGAGAAAACTAGCAGGTTTAAAGTGTGTTCAGCATAAGAAATATACAATCGCATTTTTCGATTATGAAAACGAAATTATAATAGTTGAATTTATCCCATCAAAGTTGATTAATTAGTTGAATACAGCTATAAAATTTTAAAAAAATTATCTTGTATTTGTCTTTGCTTGGTAAAAAACAACCACAAGCTTTACCAACCTCCACCCTTTGCCTTTTTTACAATTCTACTTAAGTCGTTTGTGGGAAAATTTTCATTCCATCTTCAGACTCCATCATTTGCCAGCCTACATAGTAGCCAAGTTCGCGATAAGCTTCAAATTGTTTTTCATTAAAAAACTGATCTGAAGTGGACTCATGCGGAAATGTTGGGTTAACTCCTTTGTAACTGTACACATCAACCGATAAGCCTTCTATCACGGCTAATTTCATATAAACCAACACTCCTTTTTTACCATCACTATATTTAATATCAGCAATCGCATATCCATGTTTTGAAATTTCATATTTCTGTTGGAATAAACTGTCACCACTTGTTCGAGGTAATATTTGATCGGTACCATAACCTTGTCTGAAATAAATTCGTGCTCCAAAATCAACCCTTACTTTTTCAATTGCATTGGCAAGGTCATCGAAATTAAACATTGCATCAGCGCCTCCATCCGATACCACTATTAAATCTAACTTCCTTCGTATTAATTCATAAAGTGCTAGGTTTTCGTAGTGTCCACCATCTGAAAGTAATAAGTGTGTACTGTTTTCAGTCAAGCCAAATCTGAAGATTTCGGAAGTCAAGCCGGGATTAAAAAAATTGGGCGATCCAAGAATAGTTTCTTTTGCAGGGTTGCTAGTCCAGTAGCCCAATCTCAAATTGAGCATCGATAATAATATTGATACCATTACATTCCTAGTAACTCCTTCTCCTGATACACCTGCATTTGGATTCAATGCAGCCGCAGAGGTTGCCATTGCCGATGCCAACGTCATCCCTCTGGTTTTATCTTTCTGAAAACTTTTTGTTTCCCTCCATCCGGTAGCATCACTACCGCAATACAGACGCGAGATTATAAAGTTGTCGCCACCACGCCCACTATAATCAACCTTAGGCGAGTTAGCTAATATTGCATTAGTATTAATAATATGATATGGCCTCGGATTATTTTCATTACACATATTTTCCATCATAGCCTTATCAGCTTCTTCTGCGACTTTCCATGAATTCGTATAAATTGCTTTGCTGCCTGGCATAAAGGCTTCCATAAGCCTGTTGCGCCACATATAGTGTGGACCTATTAAATTCAGATTAACAAAAAAGCCAAACATGATGGTCAATGCAATGAACACCAAAAAAACAATCGGGTTTTCAAGTCTCGTATACCCATGTTCATTTAAAAAGAATTCGGTACTGAAATAGTAAGCAAAAAGTAAAACGCCATAGATCAATGCAAATACACCTAGGTAGATAATAATGTCAGAAAGTCCTCCCTTATTTTCCTCATTCTTACTTGCCTTAAGGTATTGCCAAATTCCGGTTGCAGTGCCAAATAAAGTGGACCCACCGGCAGCATAGGCAACACCATTTTCAAAAAAATCTTTAAGAAAATTTGTAACATAGGGAAGCGTTCCAAATAAAATCAAGGTTCCACTTATTTTAATTATCCATCCCAGCATTATTTGACCGTTGATAAAATTCTTGTATCTGTTTGTACTGATATTTTCATATTTGAAATAGGTAGTGAGCGAATAAAAGAACCCCAGTAGCACCATCAATAATAGCAAGCCAATGCCTGCCATAAGCAATACACCATCTTTTATTCCTTGGTCAGCATCTGAGTTTAAGGCACTATTAGTTAAAAAATAAATAAGCCAAATGCAGGAAGTCATTAACACGGTTAAAAAGCTGATATACACAAACAGTGACATAATCATACTTCTTACAATCACACCTGCAAAAGAAAGAATATCAAGGTTCTTGGTAGGAGTTAAATAAGAACCATGCTGACGAATGAAGTCGAGCAGTTTATTTTCGTCTTCAAAAACGGAAGTAATTTTTGCTGATTCATTTTTACCTCCACGTGCTCTACGCTTTCCTAAGGGAAAATTTTCTGGGTCAGTTCCTACGGCTTTGCCCCCACAGTGCAAAGCCCATGTTAAAGCCGATCCCAAAAAACCACCACCTGAAACCGTGGACATATAGTCCATCTTACTCATTTGCTTGTTAGCTACAAGAGCCTGCATTACACCCAAGCCAAAGGATGCTGAGCGGATACCACCGCCTGAAATGGCAAAACCTGAAACAGGTTTTGTTTCATTCAGGTTTAGGTACTTTTTTTCTTCTGCAATAATTACATCCGGATCAAAGCTGTGATCTTTTTTAATTTCTTCTGAAATTTCTGACATAGTTTAATTAAGTAGTTAGATGGCAGTTAGATAGGTAATAGCGGCATAAATGTAAAAACTAATTCTTACCCCTTACATTTTGACCATAGAAATTTTTTACTTTAAAAATGGAAATGTTTTTTGTGATATTCCATTAAGCCATGGGACTCCTTTGATTTGCAGTAAAAGTTTTGAGCCTCCTAGGTTCTGATTAATACATCTCCTATACCGATATAATGTTTAAGTAATGCATCCTTATCCTTCTACCCTTTCAAATCAATATTTCATTACTTTAGCCGCACACAATTTTCCTTCTCAACTTATGAAACACTTGTTTCGCATTTTAATCTTATTGGGCATTGCAATAAATATTGCCCACGCACAAAGCACTGTGCAAGGTACTGTTTATGGTGCCGATGATAAGCAACCACTCCCCTTTGTAACGGTGGCAGTATATGCTACAACCAATGGCACCATCACCGATGTTGCCGGTAAATTTTCATTGCAGAGTGTAAAAACAACAGACACCATTATTTTTAGTTTTGTGGGCTACGAAACACTTCGTTTACCGGCTCAGCTGGGTGGCAACATGCAAGTGTATCTTACAACCAATCGCAAGCAGTTGGGCGAAGTAGTGGTAACGGCTTTAGGTGTATCGCGCCAAAAGCGCGAGTTGGGGTATGCCACCGAAAAAATTGGAGGCAATGAGATACAGCAGAGCAATGCACCTAATATAATTAACGCCCTTAGTGGCAAGGCTGCAGGTGTACAAGTTACTAACCCCGATGGAGTAGATGGAGGCACAACACGTATCACCATTCGCGGCAATAATAGCATTGATGGTAACAACCAGCCACTCATTGTTATAGATGGTATGCCCATGAACAACGATCCCGGCCTTACCGATATAGGTCGTGGGCGTGATTGGGGTAGCGCCATTAACAACATAAACATGGCCGATGTAGAAGATATTAATGTGCTTAAAGGCGGAGCCGCAAGTGCCCTTTATGGCTCGCGTGGTGCCAATGGTGTAATTTTGATAACTACCCGCAAAGGCCGCAAGCACAAAGGCATTGGCGCCTCCTATACCATGATGTATAAAACCATGCGTCCGTTTCGCTATCGCGAGGTGCAAAATAAATATGGTGGTGGGGCTCCTCGTGCCGACCTTGGGTCGCCTGATTTTGAATATGGCAGTGACAGCGTACCAATGACACCTTCGCTTAGTACCGATCCAAAGTTTGGTTATCCTGGCACAGCAGTTTCGTGGGGACCGGCTTATAACGGTGAGTATATACGTTGGTGGGATGGTAAGATGCGCGCCTGGGAAGCACAACCCGATAACTTGAGATTGCCTTTTCGAAACGGCCAAAATGTGATGCATAATGTGTCGGTAGAAGGGGCAGGAGATGCCGGTAGCATGCGCTTTTCGTTTAGCCGTAACACCAATACACCTATTATATACAACAGTAACTTTAGCCAAACCACCATCAGCACCAATACTACTATGAAGGTTACTGATAAGGTGACACTTGGTCTGGCGCTTTCATACGCGCTTTTCGATAGACTAAATAGCCCCTTGCAGGGAGACGATGCTAACTCTATAAACAAAGCCCTGCTGTACTCATGGCCACGAAGTTATTTGGGCGAAGACCTCGATGCCTATGCGCTTTCTAATGGCACTCAAAATCCTAATATAGGATATCCCTACAATTATATCGACAATAATATTTGGTGGAATTATTTTAATAATAACACGACACTTAATCGAAACAAATTAATTGGAGGTCTTACCTTGAATTATAACATTAGTAAGTGGCTATCGCTTAGTTGCCTTACCGGTCTTGATAATACAAGTGATGAATATGAAACAAAAAATAAACCTACAGACTTAATCGGGTTGCAGGACGGGTATTATGCACAGCAATTGCAGCGCGACCGCAGTGTCAATGGAGAGTGGCTGCTCACAGCAAAAAAGGATAGCCTGTTTAGAAAGCCCATTAATGTTAGTTGGAGTTTAGGTGGTTCAAGTTGGTCGCGTAACATGCAAAATGTAAGAGCGCAATCAGGGCGTTGGTATTTTCCTAACTGGTATAGCCTGAGTAATTTTACTCCAACTATTTATGGAACTGATGCTGATGGAAACGTTACTGTAGCTTCGCTTGGCGATGATCCGGCAACCTTGTTGCCGGTTACTAATTTTTATCGTAAGCGCATCAATTCGTTTTACTCATTTATGAATGTGTCGTTACATGACTATTTATTTTTGCAAGTAACAGGTCGTAATGATTGGTCGTCAACCTTACCGCAAAATGCTAACTCATATTTTTATCCCGGAGCATCTTTGAGTTTTATTTTGTCTGATGCTTTAAAATGGAGTAATAAAATATTGAGTTTTTGTAAAGTTCGTGGAGGCGCAGCACAAACTGCTACTGATACCGATCCTTATCAAACAGAATTTTATTATAAGACCTCTTTATATGGTGGGCAACAAGCATCGTCTTTTCCTGCGGTAATACCACCTATATCGCTCAAGCCACAGCGTGTCAACAGTTACGAGATAGGCACTAGCCTTGGTTTTTTCAAGGATTTCATCACGCTTGATTTGACTTACTATTATAAATATGCTTTCGATCAGATTATTCGCACACCGGTTCCTACTTCGGCAGGTGCAGCTACAGCTTTAATTAACGAAGGAATCATTTCCAATAAAGGAGTTGAAATAATATTAAATGCCACCGTAATACAACGCAATAATTTTAGTATCAAGACTGGATTAAATTATGCACGCAATCGCAATACGGTTGTCAGCCTAGGCGATTATGCCGATACCTATATTCTTGCCGACATCTGGGGAGAGAATGGCCCGCAAATAGCCTTGCAGGAAGGTGATGATTTTGGAACTATTGTAGGTTGGGATTATGTTTATAAAGATGAGAAACCTGTGGTGAGTGATGATGGTACCCGATATTTGCTTACACCAACAAGGGTGCCTGTTGGCAATGCCTCACCATTATTTATTGGTGGATGGAATACTGCATGGCGCTATCGCTCACTTACACTTAGTACCCTAATTGATACCAAATGGGGTGGCGACATATACAGTGGTAGTTACGTTACCGGCTTACAAACCGGACAAAGCCCAGCTACCCTTGAAGAGCGCGATGGCGGAGGGCTTCCTTACACCGATGCTAATGGAAATATTACCAATACAGGAGTAATATTAGAAGGAGTACATGCCGATGGAACTCCTAATACTACGGTAGTTAATTATATCTATAAGTATATGCCTAATGCCGGAGGGTGGGGAAATTTTCTTACCAAACCAGGCATTGTTGAAAATACATGGGTTAAGTTTCGTGAGGTAACCCTTGCATGGCAATTGCCTGCGCGAATGGTGCAACGCACTCGTGTATTGCAGGATATGAGCATTGCATTCACCGCCCGCGATTTGTTTTATATTTATACCACACTTCCTGATAATATTAATCCTGAAGGAACCATAGGTGCCGGCAATGCCCAGGGCCTTGAGTGGGGAGCTTTGCCCGGTGTGAGAAGTTTTACCGTAAGTATAAATGCACGATTTTAATATGAATAGCAAATTAAATACGGTAGATGATAAATGAAGGCATGCCACGATAGTTCTTATGCCGAAAGTCATACTGATTAACTAGTAAACAATAAAAGATAAAAAAGATTAAAATAATTTTTTGTTTGAATAACCACCAATGAAATTGAAAAACAACATGACCGTTAAAATTAAAATAAAATCATTCAAAACATATACACTCCTAGTTACACTCCTGGTTGTTGTAATATGCGGTTGCCGCAAAGATTTTGAGGAGATAAATAAAAATCCCAACGGCTTCACCTCGGCAAGTGATGGCTCTTTGTTTAATTCGGCCTTACGTTCTTTACAACCGGAGTGGAATGAACAACTTTATGTGAATCTTTCGGTACTACAACTTCAAACGCAACAAATTGCGCTGCCGCAAGTGCGCTGGGTAAACTACACGCTTGGCACCGAAGCCATATGGAGTAATTATTATACCACCCTGCCTGCGCTGCGCGAATTAGAGAAGCGATTTAATGCGCAAGACATTGCACAGCCCGAAATAAAAAATATGCAAGCAATGATGAAGGTGGTGCTTGCTTTAAAAACATTTAAGGTAACTGACCTATTTGGCGATATTCCATTCAGCCAGGCAGGATATGGATTTCAAGATGCTACCCAAACCCATCCCGGGTTCGATTCGCAACAAGAAATTTATAAAGCCTTATTAGACGATTTGAAATGGTGCCACGAAAACATAAACGATACCGCAGTTAATCGCGACCCTTTTCTCACGTTTAAAAAATTTGATAACCTCTTTTATGGAGATATGAAGAAGTGGCGGAAATTGTCGAACTCGTTGCGCCTGCGATATGCTATGCGCATGGCAAATAAGGAACCGCTGCTTGCAGGTCAGATGATAAAAGATATAATTGAAAACAACAGACCATGTTTAGGAATAAATGAGTTTGGGCAGTTGGCAAATGACCCGCAAAATGAAACTGCTGCTATTTGGCCATTTAAGCTGGGGTATAGAAACGAAAGCAAGGGTTGGGCTTTTAATCAATCGAAGGATGCACGCATGGGCACCAATATGTGGCGCTTGCTTGCTAAGCATGATAGTGTGGATGGAAGCGGAATTTACGATCCACGTGCGTATTACTTTTTCGAAACCAATATTGATAACAAATGGGTGCCGTATTACAACGATCCTGCTACCGGTATTCCTGATGGAGGTATTCCATACGACTATCAACGCGATATTGCGTATGCAGTAAAAGGAACAGATTGTAAATATTCGCCTGTAAATTATTATCTGGTGCGCGATATGGATTACCAACCTGAGCTATTAATGAGTGGTGCCGAAGTTTTGTTTTTGCGTGCCGAGGCGTATATGCGCGGTATTGGTGTGGCAAAGGACGAAGGACTGGCAGCTACTGCCTTCTTAGATGGTATACAGTCATCGTTAACCTTTTGGCAGTACGTGATGACCAACTCAAAGCTTCCTCTAGGTGCCACTTTTGCAACTAATATTAATGTTCCTGCCAACCTCGACTTTTTTTCGGTTCAAAATAATTTGAGCTTTTGGTTTGGTACCGCTGAACAAAAGCTTGAAGAAATTTACGAGCAAAGTTATATTGACTTTTTTCGCCAACCGCAAGAAGCATTCTCACTTGCACGAAGAACCATGGCTACACCAAGGCAGGGGAGTGCACCGTTAAATGTGTTTCGATTTCCTATTCCACCAACTGAGCTAAGTTATAACCTGGCAAGTTGGAGCGCAGCCTATGGAACATCAGGCAATAACCTCAATCAAAAGGTTTGGTGGATGAATTAGTACAGAACGCCTTGATACTTATCCCATTTGAAATCATAAAAGTTATTTTCGTGATAATTAATACGTGTAAAACCATGTTTTGAGCGGTTATAAATGCGCAGGTTTGCTGCTATCTCAATTAAATGCTTACCTTTATGCCGTTAAATTTAAAAAAAACAATAAAATGTTAAACACCGTCCTTTTAGGAATGTTAGGGTTAGGAGCTACCGAAATAACGTTAATCATTGTGGCATTGTTACTGTTGTTTGGTGGTCGTAAGATACCCGAACTTGCGCGCGGCCTGGGGCGCGGTATACGCGAATTTAAAGATGCTTCTTCGGGCAAACTTGAAGAAAAGAAAGAAGAAGAAGTAAAATAAATTAGTATAAAGCTATAAGTTAAAGACACCCATGCGGTGTCTTTTTTTTTGATGTTCGTTTTAATCATATCCCGAGTTCTCGTGATTCTTCTTTAAGGCATAGGGGTTTACTTTTGAGCTAAATTTTTGCTTTATGAAAAAATCACTATTAATTCTTTTAGTTTTTATCAGTGCTAAGATATTAGCACAACCACATGCTAAGTTTATACATCAGCAAAATCCAAAAACATTTGCCGAAGTGCAAAAGGCATTTAACGATTACTACCTCACTCACGAAGTGGAAAAGGGAAGTGGGTACAAGATATTCAGGCGATGGGAGTGGTATTGGGAGCAACGTCTAGGAAAGACTGGCACTTACCCTGCCCCAACAGTAAATTTTGAAGAGTGGGAAAAGTATAAGTTGCAACATGCAGATCTCCATGAAAAAACAACGCAGCAATTCCAAGGGAATTGGATTTCGAAAGGGCCTAATAATTCACCAGGAGGTTATTCGGGTATAGGCCGAATTAGTTGCATCGGATTCCATCCAACACAAGCAAATACCTTTTGGGTAGGCACTCCTGCAGGCGGATTATGGAAAACTACAGATGGTGGACAAACCTGGACTACCAACACAGATGATCTACCTGTACTTGGCATTACAGATATTGCTATCAATCCTAACAATGCAAACATCATGTACATTGCCACAGGCGATGGCAATAATGGAAGTACCGCTTCGTTTCAAGGATTTAGCTATTACTATGGTACGGGCGATACCAAGAGTATTGGTGTACTCAAATCTACTGATGGAGGCGCTACCTGGAATACCACTGGATTAAACTGGAATGTGCAACAAATAAAGTTGTTGAACAGATTGATTATTAACCCTTCCAATCCCCAAATATTATATGCTGCAGCCAGCGATGGCATTTACAAAACTACCAATGCAGGCACCGCCTGGACCAAGGTTGCTACCGGCCATTTTTGCGATTTAGAGTTTCACCCTAACAATCCACAGATTATTTATGCGGCCACCAAAGATTTATTTAATGGCGATGCACAAATATTTGTTTCTAGTAATGGTGGTAACACGTTTATGCAAAAAACATTTATGACTCAAAATTCAAGAATAGCTTTGGCGGTCACTCCCAATTTTCCTGACTTACTTGATGCTGTTGTTGCCGATGAAACCGGTGGATTGGCCGGTATGATTTACAGTGACGATGCCGGTTTCACAATGAATCCGTACATATTTGGCTCATGTTCTTATAATATGCTTAATTGGGATGCAGGTGCCACAGGATGCGGTGGGCAAGGCTCCTACGACCTTTGTTATGTAATGCATCCGAACGACTATCTCGAGATTTGGTTAGGTGGAGTTAACCTGTGGGCTACGCCCGATGGTGGTACAAATTATTTTTTGCAAAATTATTGGTCTACGTATCAAAATCCGGGAGTGCCAACGGTGCATGCAGACAAACACGCGCTTGCTTTTCATCCGCTTAATTCAAATATCTTGTTTCAGTGCAACGATGGAGGCATTTATAAAACTACCAATAGCGGGCAGTCGTGGTCAGACTTAAGTAACGGCATTACCAACAGCGAAATATATCGCATTGGGGTATCGCAACAAACAAGCAACAAGGTCATTTGTGGTTTACAAGACAATGGAAGCAAGCTACTCTCAGGCAATAACTGGAATGATGTTACCGGTGGCGATGGCATGGATTGTCAAATAGATTATAGTAACGACAATATTCAATATGCTTCGTATGCGCAAGGAGTTTTGTATCGCACAACTGATAATTGGAGCACCCAAACTACCATATCAAGCAATTTGCCAGGAGGGCAGCAAAGCGGTGGATGGATAACGCCTATGGCTATTGACCCCGGCAACCCGCAAACAATATATGCAGGCTACGATCGCATTTACAAAAGCACCAATCGTGGAAATTCGTGGACAAGCATTTCGCCTCCTTTGTCAGCATCAAAATTACTAACATTAACCATAGCACCATCCAACAGCAACTACATCTATACCGCAAGTAACGATACACTTTTTGTAACGACAGATGGTGGGCAAAGTTGGGGATATGTAGTGCTTAGTAATACAGGATCTTATATTACAGGCCTGGCGGTAAGCAATACCAATCCGAGTAACATGTGGGTAACCATGAGTGGGTATGCTAATGGCGATAAAGTTTTTAAAACTACAAATGCAGGCAACTCTTTTACAAATATATCAGGCACTCTGCCAAATGTACCAGCCAACTGCATAGTGTATGAAAACGGTAGCGCTGATGGAGTTTATGTTGGAACCGATGTGGGCATTTTCTATCGTGACAATAACATGAGTGATTGGTTACCGTTTAGCAGTCAGTTGCCCAATGTGGTTGTAGCCGATTTGGATATATCCTATCAGGATAATAAACTCTGGGCTGCAACATTTGGACGTGGGTTATGGAAGAGTGATTTGTTTAGCGTAAGCGCAGGCACTCCTCATGTGGCAGATATTAGCCCCGAAATTTCGATTTTTCCTAACCCCGCAACTGGGTTATTCTATATATCTACTTCGCAGCTATCATTTAAATTGCAGCAAGTAAACATTGTAAATGCACTTGGCGAAAAAATGCAGGACATCACTAACCCTACTGCTATTTCAGGAGCTTATTATCAGTTCGATTTATCGCAATTGCCAGGCGGAGTTTATTTTATTAACATGCTTGTAAACGATAGTTGGGTAAGCAAGAAATTGGTTAAGCAATAATCAATAGTTTATCCGGTTGAAAGAATTGGCCTGCATGCAAATGCAGGCCTTTTTAATTGAAAAAAAGTATTGTTTGATGAAGGATAATTTTCAACTTTTGCAAAAACTCTAAATAAATTTAAAAAATGAAAAAATTGACTCTGATACTGGTATGCCTGCTTGTAACGGTAACCATGTATGCGCAACCTGCTGGCACTAAAGTTACATGGGGTACTGTTGAAAAAACATTAATTCTGGCCTGCGAAGTACTTACCAGTGATGAGACAGGCTATTATGCCAAAGTAAAGTCTGTAGATGGCATGGCACTAACCGATGAGTTGATGAAACTTGATAAGGATTTTAAACAGCAGTCGTATTATGCTTTCGAAAATAAGAATGAAAAAACCAAGCTGCATCAATACTTTACCGGTTATTATATTGTGGCAGGCAAAGCGTATTGCATGTATTATGTGGCCGATGATAAGGCAAAAAAATCGCGCTTTGAGGTTATTACTTTGGACCGTAATACCATGAAACCTATTGGCGAGCCTAAAGTAATTATGGACTTTCCATTCGAGAAAAAAAATAATTCAGGTGACTTCTACTGTTATCAGTCAAGCGACAAAACCAAGTTCCTTGTTATAGGTGAGAAGCCCCAGCAAGATAATGAAGACGAAAACTTTTTTATGAAAGTGATGGATGCCGATCTAAATACCTTATGGGATAAAGAAGTAAAATGGAAATATAATGTTGATCTTTTTGTACACGAAGATTGGAAAATAGATAATGACGGAAACACCTATCTGCTGGGCAAATTATATAAAGATGAAAATAAAAAAGGAGAACAGAATTTTTCTTATCGTATCATAAGCTTTAGAGATAAGGGTGCTCAAAAATCTGATTTTGAAATCAAAATCAAAAATGGACAGTTTGTAAAATCGGTTTCGTTTGCCACAGGAAAAAATAATGAAATAGTAGTTGGTGGATTTTATGCCAAACCCGAGCAGTCGCGCAGATCAATTGATGGTTGTTACTATATGCGCATGAATACCGTAAATGAGGAGGTGCTCGTGAGTACGATTAAAGAATTTGATGTGGAGTTTGTTGTAAAAGGTATGTCGCCCAATGCTGCTGAGCGCGCTCGCAAGCGCGCAGCCGAAGGAAAAGATCTGGATATAAAGAATATTAAAATGCGCCCGCTTGTGATGAAAGAAGATGGAGGGTGCATAATTATTGGTGAAGAAACCGAAATTAACCTAGACATCTCTTTAAGCAATATGGTAGCCAAATCAAGTGGCGTAGCTGCTTCTAGGGGAAGCTTTTACTATGGAGATATTATTTCGGTAAACATTGCGCCCGATGGTAAAGTTTTGTGGGCAAGTAAATTGCCTAAGGTGCAAAGCACACAAGATGACAATGGTAATTACTCATCATTTGCAGCAGCAGCAGTAAAGGACAAGGTTTATTTCTTTTACAACGACCATGTTAAAAATACCATTGATAAAACATACGATGAAATCTACCGTATGCAACTTAATAGAAATGGAGCATTTGTAATGGTTACACTTGATAACAGCGGTAAGTTGAAACGCGAAGAAATTATCAATCTTGATGTAGCCGAAACGGCCATTGTTAGTCAATCGTGTAAACAAATTGAGCCTAACAAAATTTTTATCTATGGCAACTGGATGAAGAAGCAACAGTTTAGCACCATTGAAATTACTAATTAATAGAATTATGAAGTTTGTTAAAGCCTTCTTGTTGGCATTTGTCTTACCCATTTTAATTTATGGTCAAAATACATTGTGGGAACTAACCAAGTACGATTGGACTCAAATAAACAATCGGCAGTTAGTTGTAATCCTAGAACAAGAGGAACAAAATGTTATTGATTCGATTTATAAATGGGAAACAAATGATAGTGCTATGGTCGAATTTTATAGGTCGGCAATTGCCGATTTTAATGATGCTTTGCGTGAAAAAGTTACCGAATTGTGGCCGTTAAAAAATGCTCCTGTTAGATTTGAAAACAGGGCATTTATAGAAAGCACTCCTAAAAAGGAGCGAGCCAACTATATGATATTATGTGGTACTGGTTGCATCTTTGAAGGGGTGCGTAAAGAGTACATTACCCACATGCCCTGGAATAATATTCTACGTGCCGAGATGAAAATTTCGCGTGAGCCAAACTTCCTGGTGCTTTTAGAAATATATGAAATGGAACAATTACATGAGTCGACAGCAGTGCCCAACTTTAGTTATTGCACATGGCGGTACATACCACGCAAGCATGATGTTGGCATGTTTATACAAGCAGCCTTTGATATATGGAATCGACTGGTAAAGGACAATTTTGAGTTGACTAACAATTACCTCTACACACAGGTATCATTATCTAAGCGTGCACTAAAAAATAAAACTTTGTTGATGGTAAAGCAGGATATGGAAAAACCACTGACGGACGAAGAGATAAGACAAGTGTATCCTTTTCCATATAAGATAGTGAGCGACCGTTTTGCTTTAATGGAAATTTTAGAAAACGAAGAGCTAAATAAATATGCTGTTCTCGAACTTCAATTAGATGCAAATTCCAGTTTTTTTAAAGTGTTTAATCTCAATGTTTGGGATGCTGCCACCGGGCAGTTACTTGGAACCTCCGAAAAGAATAAGCAAAAGCTAACACCCTATACACTGGAACAAATTACCCAATCGGTAAATGGCGAAAACGAAACATTGCTTGAGCGTGGAGTAAACAAACTGATTACTAAATAATAATTAATCAACAACTTATAACATGATTGGGCAACAATTGATTTTATATCTTAGAATATATTCTTAAAATTGCTGCTTGATGAAACCTGATAACGTAAGTGCAAATAATCCGATAGGGATTTTTGATAGTGGAATAGGCGGCCTCACCGTTGCCAGTGCCATTCATACCTTAATGCCTAACGAAACGCTCATTTATTTTGGCGACACTGCTCACTTGCCTTATGGCGAAAAGTCGGCAGCTGCTATTAAAAGTTATTCCTTACACATTGCCGATCTATTGTTGAAACACAAATGCAAGATGATTGTAATAGCATGCAATACGGCCTCGGCCATTGCATGGCAAACGGTAAGGGAGCATGTGGCCGGTAGTGTAGAGGTAATTAACGTGATTGATCCGGTGGTTGAAGATGTATGTAGTCTGAATCTGAAACACATTGGTGTTATTGGTACCAATAACACTGTAAAAACAGACATCTATGCAAAAAAAATAATGGCACGAAATAAATCACTTCAGGTTTCGAGCCTTGCTACACCCTTGTTGGCACCAATGATTGAAGAGGGATTCTTTAACAACAAAATTTCGAAAACCATCATACACGATTATTTATCGCGAGCGAAGTTAAAAAACATCAAAGCGCTCATTTTAGCTTGCACGCATTACCCTCTAATAAAACCTGAAATAGAAAGTTATTATAAAAGCAAAGTGCACATAATTGATTCGGCTATGATTGTCGCTGCTTTTGTTAAGGAGCGATTGAAAGCTCAAAAGCTCTTGAATTCAGGTAAAGTGCGTAAACACCATTTTTATGTAAGCGACTATACCCAATCGTTTGAACAAAGTACCCGTTATTTTTTTAAAGGAAGAATTAAATTGGAAGAAATGAACATATGGAAATCATTTTAATGTGCCGAATTGGATATCCGTTGATAAACTAATAGCGTAATGGGAATGCGAAATACAACACATGCGATTTTGCAAATAGCTTATCCGGGAATTATTACACATATGAACGGGAAAGCGAAAAAAACTTTTCCTCACTTTTGATCTTGGACCACATCCCGAAATTACACCATGGGTACTCGAAACTTTGGCGAAGTATAATGCGCAGGCAACACTTTTTCTGGTTGGGAAAAATGCAGAGCGGTATCCCGACCATGTGCAACGTATACTATCACAGGGACACGCAATAGGAAATCATACCTACGATCATTTGAACGGCTTTGAAACCAGCGCAGCTAACTACCGCGATAATATTAATCAAGCGGCCGCAATTTTTCCATCTTCATTATTCAGGCCACCGTATGGTAAAATAACCCCATGGCAATACCGGTTTTTGCGCAGTAAGTATAAAGTAATTTTGTGGGATGTGCTGAGCCGTGATTATGACTCCCAGTTGAATGAAAAAGAGTGCATTGCCCTAGTAATTAATAAAACAAGAAATGGAAGCATCATTGTAATGCACGATAGCGAAAAGGCAAAGGCACGGTTAATGGGCTGTCTGCCAGCCGTATTAAATTATTATAGTAAACGTAATTTTACTTTCGATAAAATTGAGTTCTGAGATTTTTGCTTTCCCTTTGCACCTTTTATCATGTTGCAGATTTTTACAAACATGGAGTTTGTGAAGTGGTAATTTTTTTCTAATATTATTTTTGAGTTAATGTATGATGTGTAATTGTGGCTATAGGGGAAGAAAAATCTAAAAGATTTTTTAACCGCATCAACTATTCTTACCGGTTAATTGCCTGAAAACATCTTCCAGGTTACGCTCTTCCATTTGCATGGACAAAACCGTGTTCCCGGTTTGTACTGCATAGTTGAATAAATCACTTCGTATATCATCATAGTTAACAGAAGTAATTTTGTATTTGTTCCCCTCGGTAAGCATTGCATTCTTGATGCGCTTATTAGCTAAGAGCTCCTTTACCGAAATAGGTTTTCCAAACTCAACCAGAACCACGGCCTCAGGTGCGCCTTGCTTTTGCACATTTTCGGTACTATCATCAGCCACTATATTTCCTTTATTAATTATCACAATACGATTACAAAGCGCTGTTACTTCCTGCATGATATGTGTGCTCAGAATTACCGTTTTTTCTTTTCCCATATCTTTTATCAATTGGCGTATTTCAACTAATTGATTAGGATCAAGTCCAGAAGTGGGCTCATCCAAAATTAAAACATCGGGGTTGTGAATAATGGCCTGTGCCAACCCTACACGTTGTCTGTAACCTTTGCTCAGTGCTCCAATCTTTTTGTGTTGTTCCAATTCAAGACCAGTTCGCTCTATCATTTCGCTAACACGCTTATTAATATTACCATTCAGGTTGTACATACCGGCCACAAACGATAAATATTCTTTTACATACATTTCAAGATACAATGGATTATGTTCTGGCAGATAACCAACGCATTTTCGTACTTCCATGCTCTGTGTGCCAACATCTTTACCATTTACGGTGGCGTGTCCATCTGTTGCAGGAATGTAGCAGGTAAGAATTTTCATCAAGGTGCTTTTGCCGGCACCATTGGGGCCAAGCAAGCCAACCACCTCGCCCTTATTAATGCTCAGGCTGACCTTATTAAGCGCTTTTTGGGTGCCATACAATTTAGTAATATCTTTTATATTAACCGACATTTTTGTTCTCGAAAAATTAAATCAAAGGTAAATAAAAAGCCCCAACGAATGTTGGGGCTTTTTTCTTATTTTGTGTGTACTGTGTAATTATTACTTCTTGTATGTTTCTACCGAAAATTCAATAGACACATCATTGCCAACCATCGTACCTTCTTCTCCAACTTTAAAATCTGTACGTTTAATTGCAGTAGTTCCGTTAAAGGTATGTGCCCAACTGCTATCATAAGAATTTTGCATCGCTCCGGCATAATTAAAAAACAAATCAACCTTGCGAGTAACATCTTTTATAGTAAGATCACCATTGGCAACATAGGTATATCCTTGGCGCTCACTGTTGCGAATTCCGTTAGCTTTAAAAGTAAGATATGGAAATGCCCCTGCATTGAAAAAGTCAGCTTCTTTCAAATGTTCATCACGCTTTTCTGATTTGGTATCAATGGTGCGAATATCTCCACGAGCATAGATTGCTGATGTTGACAGATCGCCTGTTAAATCTATCCAACCACTATCAATAGCAATAGTCCCTTTGGCATCGGTGAGTAAGTGACGCAACTTAAAATCAACAAAGGAGTGGGTTACATCAAATTCGTAAGTACCTTTTAACGTTGCATCTGAAAGAGAAGCAGTAGCAGCTGAGATACCTTTGCATATTTTTAGGCACTCAGCTTTTTCCTGGCTTGAGCATCCCATGCTGTCGCAATAGGCAGCACACTCAGCAGCCGACATATTTTTGCATTTTTCAACATCGCATTTCATTTCGTTATGGCAGCAGGCCTCATCTTTACCTTCACAACAAGCATCGTCATTCATGTGTCCTAATAGCGGTGCAAGGGTAAGCCCTACAAGGCAAGTGAGCTTTATCAGAATATTCATAGAAGGACCACTCGTGTCCTTAAAAGGATCACCTACGGTATCACCAACTACGGCTGCTTTGTGTGGTTCTGATTTTTTGTAATAAGTCTCGCCATTTATTAAAACGCCTTTTTCGAAAGATTTTTTTGCATTATCCCAGGCACCACCGGCATTGTTTTGAAATATTGCCCAAAGTACTCCACTAACAGTAACTCCGGCCATGTATGCTCCAAGTGCTTCGGCACCCATAACTAATCCAACAATGACAGGGCTAACTATGGTAATTACACCAGGCAACATCATTTCGCGAAGAGCAGCTTTTGTGCTTATTTCAACGCACTTGCTGTACTCCGGTTTGCCTGTACCTTCCATAATTCCGGGTATCTCCTTAAACTGTCTGCGTACTTCATTCACCATATCCATAGCTGCCTTGCCTACACTGTTCATGGCAAGTGCACTGAATACAACAGGTATCATTCCTCCAATAAATAAGGCTGCAAGAACCTTAGCATCAAAAATGTTGATTCCTTTAATGCCTGTAAATGTTACGTAAGCAGCAAATAACGCCAGTGCTGTAAGTGCAGCAGAGGCAATGGCAAAGCCTTTGCCAATGGCCGCGGTAGTATTTCCAACCGAATCAAGGATGTCCGTTTTTTCGCGCACATCAGCTGGCAACTCACTCATCTCAGCTACACCGCCTGCATTATCAGCTATAGGGCCAAAGGCATCTATAGCAAGTTGCATAGCAGTATTGGCCATCATGGCACTTGCCGCAATACCCACACCGTAAAATCCTGCCAAAGCATAAGCACCCCAAATAGCTCCTGCAAATAAAATTACCGGTAAGGCTGTACTCAACATACCTGTACCCAAACCAGCAATAATGTTGGTAGCTGCTCCTGTGGCTGACTTTTGCACAATGCCCATCACAGGCTTATTGCCTAAGCCAGTGTAAAATTCTGTTATATAGCTTATTGCAGCACCAACAAACATTCCAATTACAACAGCATAAAATACATTCATGCTAGTAGTGGTCATGGAGCCAAATTCGCCCTCACTAAAAACCTGCATGGTCATTTCTGCAGGCAACATCATTTTTATAAAAAAGAATGCAGCTGCCAAAGAAAGTAAGATAGAAGCCCAATTGCCGCGATTAAGAGCTGACTGCACCGTGTTCGTATCGGCTTTGGCAGTATCACTTATATGCACTAAGAAGGTTCCAATAATAGAGGCAATAATACCTACAGCAGCTATGCTTAAGGGCAAAAGAATGGGTCCTATTCCGTTAAAAGGAATGGAACTGAAATCGGCCCCGGCAGCAAGCACATCTCGTATTAAATAATTACCAAGTACCATGCTGGCAAGCACGGTGGCCACATACGAACCAAATAAGTCGGCACCCATACCGGCAACATCGCCAACGTTATCACCTACGTTGTCAGCAATAGTTGCAGGGTTGCGTGGATCATCTTCGGGAATTCCGGCTTCTACTTTTCCAACAAGATCTGCACCAACATCGGCAGCTTTGGTATAAATACCACCGCCTACCCGGGCAAAAAGTGCAATAGACTCTGCTCCAAGCGAAAATCCGGCAAGCACTTCCAAAACGCGGGTCATTTTTACATAGCCATCTGCGGTCATTGTACCTTCCATAAAGTGTTGGTAGAAGAATATGAATAGCATGCTAAGACCTAGCACAGCAAGTCCTGCTACACCTAGGCCCATTACCGCACCACCGGTAAAAGAAACACGCAGTGCTTTTGCTAAAGAAGTTCGCGCTGCCTGTGTGGTGCGCACATTGGCTTTGGTAGCTATACGCATACCAATAAATCCGGCCAGGGCACTAAAGAAGGCGCCAATTACGAATGCTGCAACAATTAACGGATGCGAAGATTCGACCATTGTACTTAGCCAACCCAAAGCAGCTCCTGCAATTACTACGTAAATGGCAAGAATTCGGTACTCGGCCTTTAAGAAAGCCATGGCTCCTTCTGCTATATAGCCTCCAATTTCTTTCATACGCTCGTTTCCGGGATCCTGATCGCTCACCCAACGGGCCTTAATAAACATGTAAATAAGTCCCAGTACTGCAACAGCCGGAACCAGATAAAGAACATTATCCATCATATATTCAAATAAAAAAATTATATAAGTTTTGGTATCTGTTTAGGGGTAAAAAGTACCCTTTAAAAAACGAAGGCGCGAAATTAACTAATTATTACGGAATGACAAATTTTGAGAATTGGCCAGTTGCAGGTTGATTTTTAAACACTATCTTAAAAATACTGTATAAGCATGACATCTAACTAAGAATAAACAGAAAAAACGCTCTGCAAGGTGTGCGAGCCACTCAGTCAAAAACATGTTTACTTCCAGGCTTTAACAATAAGGCCAGTTCCTGTGGCATGTTTGCCATTGGTATCGGCCCAATTAAGCAAATAGCAAAATGGATAAACCAGTAAGTAGTAAAAAGGAACAATTAGAAAAAACAATTTGCTAACGCCAAGCAACTGTATTGGCCATTTCATGGATAGACGCCACGATATTTTGCCTGGAGTGCCATAACTGTACAATGCTTCTATTTTGCTAAAGCCGGCTTTCGTAATTTTATCTATTATATCCTGCATGTTATATCCATCTCGCACATGTTCTTCAATAAAGGAGGCGTCTTCTCCTTCGTGTACGTCACTTCCTCCCTGGTCGCTAGGGGTGCTAATCAATAGCATCCCGCCTTTTTTTAAAGAAGTGCAATAATTTCTGAAGCAGGCATTATCATCCTCTATATGTTCCATCACATCTACACAAAGCACCAAATCAAAAGTATCGGGTTGTTGGTATTGTGTAAGGTCGGCAACAACGAATGTTACGTTATTGGTATTAAGCTTTTTAAAAAAATTATTGCAATCAGCTACTTGTTCGTCTTTTACATCAGCCGCCACAATTTTGTAATCATGGTTCATCTGATGCAGGTAATAACTGTATTGTCCGAATCCGGCACCGGCATCAAATATTTTTGTTGCCGCAGGATTGTTTTTCTTCCATAATTTTAACTCACGGTGAATATGCCAGCAACGCAGCAACAGTAAGTCAAGCAGCTTGTAAAAAAATATTCGTAAGCCGGTACTCTTATTAAAAACATTGCCCAGTGCGCGCTTTATAGGATCGTAATGCATGGTTTGTTAAATTTCTTCGTTATAGTCTTTTTTGTTGGTTTTGGTTTCTTTAGGCACCACGATATCTTTCATAACACGATCAATATTTTCTACATAATCCAGTGATTCATCCAGAAAAAATTCGAGGTCCGGAATATGATGAATGGTATTGCGCATGCGGATACCAATCATCCTGCGAATTTCACCTTTTGCTTTTCGAATAGACTCAAGGGTTCCTTCGCGATTATTTTTTTGCAGAATACTTATATACACACGAGCAATACCAAGGTCTGGCGTTACTCGCACTCCAGTTACAGTTATAAACGAATTGCCATAAATGCTTTTTCCTTCGTGAATGAAAATGTCGCCTAAATCTTTTTGAATAGTTCGTGCAAATTTTTGTTGTCGTGTGCTGTCCATGTTTTGTATTGTTAGAGGTGAATGGGGCTATTGTTCCATGCTGCAAGGGCTGCTTCTTTAATAGATTCGCTGTATGTTGGGTGAGGATGACAAATGCGGGCTAAATCTTCAGCACTGGCACGATACTCCATCGCTACGGTTGCTTCAGCAATCAAATCTGCGGCACGAGGGCCAATAATATGTACACCTAAAATTTCATCAGTTTGCTTATCGGCCAATATTTTTACCAATCCATCTGTATCCATACTGGCACGTGCGCGTCCACTTGCTTTAAAAGGAAAATTCCGCTTTTATAAGAAACGTTTTTATTTTTTAATTCTTCTTCAGTTGCGCCTACAGTTGCTACCTCAGGCCAGGTGTATACTACACCTGGTATTAAGTTGTAATTAATATGTGGGTGTTGACCAGCCATGCGCTCGGCCACAAATACTCCTTCTTCCGATGCCTTGTGAGCAAGCATCGCACCTGCAACCACATCGCCAATTGCATAGATGTTTGCAGTGGTTGTTTGCAGGTTCTCATTCACTTTAACTCGTCCCTTTTCATCCGTTTCTACACCCGCTTTATCAAGTTCAAGTCCTTCGGTATATGGCTTGCGACCAACCGAAACCAGACAATAGTCGCCCTCAAAATTTACTGCTTCTCCCATTGAATTTTCAGCTGAAACTATCACTTTTTTACCCTTGGCAACTGCGCTTGTTACTTTGTGTTTGTAGAAAAACTCAAACCCTGTTTTCTTTAGTGTTTTTTCAAGTTCTTTCCCCAATACACTATCCATGGTGGGAATGATGGAATCCATGTATTCAATAACCTGAATCTTGGTACCTAAACGAGCATATACCGAACCTAACTCTAACCCAATGACCCCTCCGCCTATGATGATCATTTTTTGCGGAATTTCTTTCATCTCCAATGCTTCCGTTGAGGTTATAATCTTTTTTTTATCAATGGGAATGTTGGGTAAGGCAGCTGGCTTACTGCCAGTAGCAATTATAATATTTCGTCCTTCTATTTCATGTGACGATTCAGCGACTGTTATTTTAACCTTGGTAGGCGATAAAAATGAAGCATGTCCATGAAAAAGATCAATCTTATTTTTTTTTACAAGATACTGAATGCCTGCCACTGTTTGGCTAACTACTCCTCGCTTACGCTCAATCATTTGATTAATATCAGCTTCAAGTTTTTGAAGCTTTATTCCATGAGCACCAAAATGATTTTTGGCATTATAAAAGTGTTCGCTACTATCTAGTAGCGCCTTCGAAGGAATGCAGCCAACGTTAAGACAAGTGCCGCCCAGCGCTTCGTAACGCTCAATAAGAGCAGTCTTCATGCCTAATTGAGCACATCTTATGGCTGCAACATAACCTCCAGGACCTGAACCAATAACTATACAATCAAACATAACTTTTCTCGTTAAATCTCACTTTCAACCTTGGTTGAAAGAGGCCGCAAAGTAAATGTAATATTGGCAAACCGCAAAGACCACCATTCTGTAAGAGGTTAGCCTTCAAAATAGTATTACCCATGTTAATGAGTTTCCTGTTTAATTTATTTTGATTACATAACTTTTCTTCTATTGAACAAAGAGCCATAAAAAACCTTAAATTGTAAATTGTTTTATTAAAATTTTTGCTGCAACAAAAATAACACTGCACATATTTTGACTTTTACTAGACTATTTGTAAAAGATCATCAATAGATTTTATAAACGTTTAATCTTTCAGTCTAATAAAGGGACTAAACGCCAACAATAATATGTTCAACATTTTTTGGTGATTACCATAAGGCGAATTACTAATCCTTTTTATATTGCGCTCACAAAGTCTGATGTTAAATCAGGTACCCTTAGTGTTGATTAAATTTTAATTTCATTATTTATGTTGAAAAAATTAAACAAAAAATTTTTTTTAGTGGCTATTTTGGCTTTTAGTTTATTTGCTGTCAGTGCTGTTATAAACCCTGTTCAGGCGCAGCAAGCAAACACTGTAAAGCTTGTTACTACCGGAGCAAACGATTATGTTGTAAAGGTGTATGCACCTGCAATTTATCAAAAAATTTCAGGTGTTTCTCAATCTTCGTTTCAGAAGAAGTATAAATCGATTGACGGCATAATTTCTATTAATAGAAATACGCAAGACTATTTCACTATTAAGCTTACAAAAACCAACGGAAAGGCTGTGTTAAAGCAATACTTTAAATTAACCGCTGCGCAGGTTGCCATTCTTCCTTAATTAACAAAAAATAAATTTTTAAACTGATGATAAAAAAAATATTCATTCTGTGCTTTTTAATCTGCTGCATAAGTTTTTTAAAAGTGCATTCGCAATGTGCGATATTAGGCAACAAAACCATTACATTGATATCCGGTGGTGGCAATGGTACTAGTGGTTCTCCCTATACAGTTGGAGCCGTTATTCAGGTTTGTGTTACTGTAGATTCTTTTATTCAAATTAACACCAATTGGTTGCATGGTGTTTATCTGACGGGGTTACCACCCGGGTCCATCGTAAATCCAGGCACTCCGGTTCCCGGCTCTCCATGGATGTGGGATAGTATTGGTTGCAATAGCCGACCAAAGGGATGGTATTTTGATGAGGATGCGGATGATGACCCTTGTAGTAATTTTGGAGATCAACTTTGTGGTGATGATTTGGGTGGGCCTTGTGGTTTAACCTTTTGTTTTGCTATTACACTTGGCTCAAATGTTGGCTCTTCTCAAATAAATGTTAAAACAACAGGTGATGGCACAACTGGTAGCTGGCTAGATTCCGGATGTGATGACCCGGCAGTTAATGTTGGTGCTCCAATACACTTTGGTGCTTCCATAACTTGTCCTTCTCTTACATTGGCACCGGGTGTAACAATTACTGATAACCCTTGTGGCGCGGGTTGCGCGCCTATCCGAACCGGAACTATCAATACAAGCGGTGCCGGATGTCCATCAGGCTCTACCTTAAGATGGTTTACAAATGCAAGTACGACTACCGGAGGCGTAACTACGCTTCCAACTTATTCTGCAGGGCAATCTTATCATGCACGTTGTCTTTGTGATGCTAATAATAATGTTATTAGTCCGGTTACAACCATTACAGCAGCATCCCAATGTCCAATTGATATTATTCCGCCAACTATAACCTGCCCGGCTAATGTAACTGTTTCAGGATGTTACGCAAATCAGGCAGATGCCATTGCTGCTATACCGGCAGCCGATACTTCTTTGGTTGCTGCTTCCGATATGAATGGTCCGGTTGTGATAACGCATGTTGGAGATGCTAATCCAATTAATACTTCCGGATGCGCCTATATAGTTCAAAGAACATATAGAGCTACGGATTTATGTAATAATTTCAACGAATGCAATCAGCTTTATACTGTTTACTTTGGCTGTTCTTACACTACAACATGCTCGGCAATTGCAAACACGCGATGTTCAGCTCCTTTTAATGGTTCTGTTACGGTTATAACAGATGCCACTTCTCCTTCATATCTTTGGAGTAACGGGAATACAAATGCTAGTCAGAATGCACTGGCGTCTGGAACATATACGGTTACGGTAACAGATGGGGTGAGTGGTTGTACTTCTTCTTGCTCAGCAACTTTAGCAAATAATTTAGTTAATCCTGCGGTTATTTGTTCTTCTACAGATAATACATTATGTGTTGGCGCAAACGGAAGTTTAACAGCAACAGCAACAGGAGTAAGTTATTCATGGAGTAACGGCTCAACCAATGCTAGCCAGAGCGGTCTGTCAGCAGGAACATATACTGTTGTGGTAACGGATTTAGTAACAGGATGTACAGCATCATGTACAGCAACAATTGCAAGTAATACTAGTAACCCAACGGTTACTTGCAGCGGCACAAACAATACAAACTGTGTGCAACCCAACGGAAGTGTAACAGCCTGCAACCCAACGGAAGTGTAACAGCAACAGCAACTGGAGTAAGTTACTTATGGGATAATGGCGCAACCACATCAAAGCCAAATAGGCCTTACAGCCGGAACATATACTGTTGTAGTAACGGACTTAGCAACAGGATGTACAGCATCATGTTCAGCAACCGTTGCAAATAATACAAGTAACCCAACGGTTACATGTAGTGCCACAAACATCACTAGCTGTTTGCAGCCAACCGGAAGTGTAACAGCCACTGCAACTGGAGTAAGTTATTCATGGAGCAACGGCTCTACCGATGCAAACCAAAGCGGTCTTGCTGCTGGAACGTACACAGTTATGGTAACCGATCAGGCAACTGGTTGTACTGCAACATGTTCAGCAACAGTTTCTAATAATACGGTTAACCCAACCGTTACCTGTTCTTCTACAAATAATACATTTTGTGTAGGTTCAAATGGAACCGTTTCAGCAACTGCAACAGGTGTTAGCTACATGTGGAGCAATGGCTCAACCGATGCTACCCAAAGCGGCCTTGCTGCTGGAACGTATACAGTTATGGTAACCGATCAGGCAACTGGTTGCACTGCAACATGTTCAGCAACTGTTTCTAATAATACGGTTAGCCCAACCGTTACTTGTTCTTCTACAAATAATACATTTTGTGTAGGTTCAAATGGAACCGTTTCAGCAACTGCAACAGGTGTTAGCTACATGTGGAGCAATGGCTCAACCGATGCTACCCAAAGTGGCCTTGCTGCTGGAACGTACACAGTTATGGTAACCGATCAGGCAACTGGTTGTACTGCAACGTGTACTGCAAATGTTTCTAATAATACGGTTAGCCCAATCGTTACTTGTTCTTCTGCAGACAATACGTTATGTGTTGGTGGAAATGGAACCGTTTCAGCAACTGCAACAGGTGTTAGCTACATGTGGAGCAATGGCTCAACCGATGCTACCCAAAGCGGCCTTGCTGCTGGAACGTATACAGTTATGGTAACCGATCAGGCAACTGGTTGTACTGCAACATGTACTGCAACTGTTTCTAATAATACAGTTAGCCCAATCGTTACTTGTTCTTCTACAGACAATACGTTATGTGTTGGTGGAAATGGAACCGTTACAGCAACAGCAACAGGCTTAAGTTACTTGGGATAATGGCTCAACCGATGCTACCCAAAGCGGCCTTGCTGCCGGAACGTATACCGTTGTGGTAACGGATTTAGCAACAGGATGTACAGCTTCCTGTTCAGCAACCGTAGCAGATAATACAAGTAACCCAACTGTTACTTGTACTTCTACAGACAATACAAGCTGTGTTGGCGCAAACGGAGCCGTTACAGCCACCGCAACTGGAGTAAGTTACTTATGGAATAATGGTGCAACCACATCAAGCCAAAGCGGCCTCTCAGCCGGAACATATACCGTTGTGGTAACGGACTTAGCATCAGGATGTACTGCTTCCTGTTCAGCAACCATAACAGATAATACAAGTAACCCAACGGTTACTTGCAGTTCCACAGACAATACAAGCTGTGTTCTACCAAACGGAAGTGTAACATCCACCGCAAGTGGAGTAAGTTACTTATGGGATAATGGCGCAACCACATCAAGCCAAAGCAGCCTTTCAGCCGGAACGTATACCGTTGTAGTAACCGATTTAGTAACAGGATGCACAGCATCCTGTTCAGCAACCGTTGCAAATAACCTAGTTAATCCTGCGGTTGTTTGTTCTTCTACAGATAATACATTATGTGTTGGCGCAAACGGAACCGTTACAGCCACCGCAACTGGAGTAAGTTACTTATGGGATAATGGAATAACCACATCAAGCCAAAGCGGACTTGCAGTCGGAACGTATACCGTTGTTGTAACCGATTTAGCAACAGGCTGTACCGCATCGTGTTCTGCAACCGTTGCAAATAATACAAGTAACCCAACGGTTACTTGCAGCTCCACAGACAATACAAGCTGTGTTCTACCAAACGGAAGTGTAACAGCCACCGCAGCAGGAGTAAGTTACTTATGGGATAATGGCGCAACCACATCAAGCCAGAGCGGCCTGTCAGCAGGAACATATACGGTTGTAGTAACGGATTTGGCAACGGGATGTACCGCATCCTGTTCAGCAACATTGCAAATAATACAAGTAACCCAACGGTTACTTGCAGCTCCACAGACAATACAAGCTGTGTTCAACCTAACGGAAGTGTAACAGCAACAGCAAGTGGAGTAAGTTTCTTATGGGACAATGGAACAACCACATCAATCCAAAGCGGACTTTCAGCCGGAACGTATACCGTTGTAGTAACCGATTTAGCAACAGGCTGTACCGCATCATGTTCTGCAACCGTTGCAAATAACACAAGTAACCCAACGGTTACTTGCAGCTCCACAGACAATACAAGCTGTGTTCAATCAAACGGAAGTGTAACAGCAACAGCAACTGGAGTAAGTTACTTATGGGATAATGGCGCAACCACATCAAGCCAAAGCGGACTTTCAGCCGGAACGTATACGGTTGTGGTAACGGATTTAGCAACAGGATGTACAGCTTCCTGCTCAGCAACTGTCAATGCTAATGCAATCAATCCTTCAGTAACATGTTCAGCAACGAATAATACAAGTTGTGGAATTCCGAATGGAACGGTTAGTGCTACCGCTGCGGGAGTAAGTTATTTGTGGAGTAATGGCTCTACCGATGCAAGCCAAAGCGTTTTATCAACCGGAACGTATACCGTTGTGGTTACGGATTTAGTAACAGGATGTACATCATCCTGCTCAGCAACCGTTGCAAATAACACTAGTAACCCAACGGTTACTTGCAGTGCCACAGACAATACAAGTTGTACTCAACCTAACGGAAGTTTAACAGCAACAGCAAGTGGAGTAAGTTATTCATGGAGTAACGGCTCAACCAATGCTATCCAAACTGGTCTTGCAGCCGGAACGTATACTGTTGTAGTAACCGATTTAGCAACAGGATGTACCGCATCATGTTCAGCAACCGTTGCAAATAATACAAGTAACCCAACGGTTACTTGCAGCTCCACAGACAATACAAGCTGTGTTCAATCAAACGGAAGTGTAACAGCAACAGCAACTGGAGTAAGTTACTTATGGGATAATGGCGTAACCACTTCAAGCCAAATCGGTCTTTTAGCTGGAACGTATACCGTTGTAGTAACCGATTTAGTAACAGGCTGTACCGCATCATGTTCAGCAACCGTTGCAAATAATACAAGTAACCCAACGGTTACTTGCAGTGCCACAGACAATACAAGCTGTGTTCTACCAAACGGAAGTGTAACAGCCACCGCAACTGGAGTAAGTTACTTATGGGACAATGGCGCAACCACATCAAGCCAAAGCAGCCTTTCAGCCGGAACGTATACCGTTGTGGTAACCGATTTAGTAACAGGATGTACAGCATCCTGTTCAGCAACCGTTGCAAATAACCTAGTAACCCTGCGGTTTGCTTACACCCCGAAATACAAGGTGTGTGGCGCAAAGGAGTTACAGCCACCGCAACTGGAGTAAGTTACTTATGGGATAATGGATAACCAATCAAGCCAAAGCGGACTTGCAGCCGGAACGTATACCGTTGTTGTAACCGATTTAGCAACAGGCTGTACCGCATCGTGTTCTGCAACCGTTGCAAATAATACAAGTAACCCAACGGTTACTTGCAGCTCCACAGACAATACAAGCTGTGTTCTACCAAACGGAAGTGTAACAGCCACCGCAGCAGGAGTAAGTTACTTATGGGATAATGGCGCAACCACATCAAGCCAGAGCGGCCTGTCAGCAGGAACATATACGGTTGTAGTAACGGATTTGGCAACGGGATGTACAGCATCTTGTTCAGTAACTGTAGCAAATAATACAAGTAACCCAACAGTTACTTGCAGCGCCACAGATATCACTAGCTGTGTTCAACCTAACGGAAGTGTAACAGCAACAGCAAGTGGAGTAAGTTTCTTATGGGACAATGGAACAACCACATCAATCCAAAGCGGACTTTCAGCCGGAACGTATACCGTTGTAGTAACCGATTTAGCAACAGGCTGTACCGCATCATGTTCTGCAACCGTTGCAAATAACACAAGTAACCCAACGGTTACTTGCAGCTCCACAGACAATACAAGCTGTGTTCAATCAAACGGAAGTGTAACAGCAACAGCAACTGGAGTAAGTTACTTGCGGGATAATGGCGTAACCACATAAGCCAAAGCGGCCTTTAGCCGGAACGGGGTCATAGGCCCCCCAACCAAATCAAAGCGGCCTTTCAGCCGGAACGTATACTGTTGTAGTAACCGATTTAGCAACAGGATGTACAGCATCCTGCTCAGCAACAATTGCAAATAATTTAAGTAATCCAACGGTTACTTGCAGCTCCACAGACAATACAAGCTGTGTTCTACCAAATGGAAGTGTAACATCCACCGCAAGTGGAGTAAGTTACTCATGGAGCAATGGAACAACCACATCAAGCCAAAGCGGACTTTCAGCCGGAACGTATACGGTTGTGGTAACGGATTTAGCAACAGGATGTACAGCTTCCTGCTCAGCAACCGTAACAGATAATACAAGTAACCCAACGGTTACATGTAGTGCCACAAACATCACTAGCTGTTTGCAGCCAAACGGAAGTGTAACAGCAACAGCAAATGGAGTAAGTTACTTATGGGATAATGGCGCAACTACTTCAAGCCAAAGCGGCCTTGCAGCCGGAACGTATACTGTTGTAGTAACCGATTTAGCAACAGGATGTACAGCATCCTGCTCAGCAACAATTGCAAATAATTTAAGTAATCCAACGGTTACTTGCAGCTCCACAGACAATACAAGCTGTGTGCTACCAAACGGAAGTGTAACAGCAACAGCAACTGGAGTAAGTTACTTATGGGATAATGGCGCAACCACATCAAGCCAGAGCGGCCTCTCAGCCGGAACATATACTGTTGTAGTAACGGATTTAGCAACGGGATGTACAGCATCTTGTTCAGCAACTGTAGCAGATAATACAAGTAACCCAACAGTTACTTGCAGCGCCACAGATATCACTAGCTGTGTTCAATCAAACGGAAGTGTAACAGCCACCGCAGCAGGAGTAAGTTATTCATGGAGTAACGGCTCAACCAATGCTATCCAAAACGATCTTGCAGCCGGAACGTATACCGTTGTAGTAACCGATTTAGCAACAGGCTGCACCGCATCATGTTCTGCAACCGTTGCAAATAACACTAGTAATCCAACGGTTACTTGCAGTGCCACAGACAATACAAGCTGTGTTCTACCAAATGGAAGTGTAACAGCCACCGCAACTGGAGTAAGTTACTTATGGGATAATGGCGTAACCACATCAAGCCAAATCGGTCTTGCAGCCGGAACGTATACGGTTGTAATAACGGATTTGGCAACGGGATGTACAGCATCTTGTTCAGTAACTGTAGCAAATAATACAAGTAACCCAACAGTTACTTGCAGCGCCACAGATATCACTAGCTGTGTTCAACCTAACGGAAGTGTAACAGCAACAGCAAGAGGAGTAAGTTACTTATGGGATAATGGCGTAACCACATCAAGCCAAATCGGTCTTGCAGCCGGAACGTATACGGTTGTAATAACGGATTTGGCAACGGGATGTACAGCATCTTGTTCAGTAACTGTAGCAAATAATACAAGTAACCCAACAGTTACTTGCAGTGCCACAGACAATACAAGTTGTACTCAACCTAACGGAAGTGTAACAGCAACAGCAAGTGGAGTAAGTTACTTATGGAATAATGGCGCAACCACATTAAGCCAGAGCGGCCTCTCAGCCGGAACGTATACCGTTGTAGTAACCGATTTAGCAACAGGCTGCACCGCATCATGTTCTGCAACCGTTGCAAATAACACTAGTAATCCAACGGTTACTTGCAGTGCCACAGACAATACAAGCTGTGTTCTACCAAACGGAAGTGTAACAGCCACCGCAACTGGAGTAAGTTACTTATGGGATAATGGCGTAACCACATCAAGCCAAATCGGTCTTGCAGCCGGAACGTATACGGTTGTAATAACGGATTTGGCAACGGGATGTACAGCATCTTGTTCAGTAACTGTAGCAAATAATACAAGTAACCCAACAGTTACTTGCAGCGCCACAGATATCACTAGCTGTGTTCAACCTAACGGAAGTGTAACAGCAACAGCAAGTGGAGTAAGTTTCTTATGGGACAATGGAACAACCACATCAAGCCAAAGCGGACTTTCAGCCGGAACGTATACGGTTGTAGTAACGGATTTAGTAACAGGATGTACATCTTCCTGCTCAGCAACTGTAGCAAATAATACAAGTAACCCAACGGTTACTTGCAGCTCCACAGACAATACAAGCTGTGTTCTACCAAACGGAAGTGTAACAGCCACCGCAACTGGAGTAAGTTACTTATGGGATAATGGCGCAACCACATCAAGCCAAATCGGTCTTGCAGCCGGAACGTATACGGTTGTAGTAACGGATTTAGTAACCGGATGCACAGCATCATGTTCAGCAACCGTTGCAAATAACACTAGTAATCCAACGGTTACTTGCAGTGCCACAGACAATACAAGTTGTACTCAACCTAACGGAAGTGTAACAGCCACCGCAACTGGAGTAAGTTATTCATGGAGTAACGGCTCAACCAATGCTATCCAAAGTGGTCTTGCAGCCGGAACGTATACGGTTGTAGTAACGGATTTGGCAACGGGATGTACAGCATCCTGCTCAGCAACTGTCAATGCTAATGCAATCAATCCTTCAGTAACATGTTCAGCAACGAATAATACAAGTTGTGGAATTCCGAATGGAACGGTTAGTGCAACCGCTGCGGGAGTAAGTTATTTGTGGAGTAATGGCTCTACCGATGCAAGCCAAAGCGTTTTATCAGCCGGAACGTATACGGTTGTAGTAACGGATTTAGTAACAGGATGTACAGCATCCTGCTCAGCAACTGTCAATGCTAATACAATCAATCCTTCAGTAACATGTTCAGCAACGAATAATACAAGTTGTGGAATTCCGAATGGAACGGTTAGTGCTACCGCTGCGGGAGTAAGTTATTTGTGGAGTAATGGCTCTACCGATGCAAGCCAAAGCGTTTTATCAGCCGGAACGTATACGGTTGTAGTAACGGATTTAGTAACAGGCTGTACAGCTTCCTGCACAGCAACTGTCAATGCTAATGCAATCAATCCTTCACTAACATGTTCAGCAACGAATAATATAAGTTGTGGAATTCCGAATGGAACGGTTAGTGCTACCGCTGCGGGAGTAAGTTATTTGTGGAGTAATGGCTCTACCGATGCAAGCCAAAGCGGTCTATCAACCGGAACGTATACCGTTGTGGTTACGGATTTAGTAACAGGATGTACTGCATCCTGTTCAGCAACAATTACTTCTCCAACTCCGCTAGGTGTTAGTTTAACTCCTGTGCATGTAGCATGTAACACCGTTAATACTGGCTCTATCGGATCAACTATTAGTGGCGGAACACCAGTCTTTACTTACCTATGGAGTAATGGAAGTACTAACACAAATTTAAGTGGACTTATAGCCGGAACATATACAATTACGGTGACAGATGGTAATGGATGCACGGCTAGTGCCAGCGCTATTGTTAGTTCCGGAGGTTCTGCACCAGCAATGCCCGGAGTAGTTTCAGGGCTAGCTACTGTATGCAGAAATTCTTCGCAAGTATATTCTATAGTTGCCGTTCCAGGTGCAACATCATATACCTGGACATTACCTTCAGGAGCATCTATAAGCCTTGGTGCAGGGACTACCAGTATAACTGTGTTTTTCTCTAATGCCGCGGTTAGCGGGAATATTAGTGTTACTGCTTCGAACATTTGTGGTACAAGTACACCAAGAACTTTGTTTGTAACTGTGGTAAATACAGTGCCGGCTATGCCTACGATAACTGGATTGCAACGAGGATTGTGCAATAGGACTGGAGTTGTATATAGTTGTTCGGTATCTGCAGGTGCTACAAGTTATACCTGGACTGTACCAACAGGAGCAACCATTGTTTCAGGACAGGGAACAACAAGTATTACCGTTAACTTTGCTGGTACCTTTACTAATTCAGGTTTTGTAACAGTTAAGGCAAATAACATATGCGGAAGCAGCTCGGTGCGTTCTTATCCTATCTATGGTCAGTTAGTATCGCCTACTATTATTGGCTCCAATACAGCCTGTAAGTGGCAAACAGGAGTAGCTTATTCATGTACACCGGTAACAGGTGCTTTAAGTTACACGTGGACAGTTGTACCAGGAAGCACACTTGTGAGTGGGCAGGGAACTACAAACATTGTTGTAAACTGGGGACATATAAACGGGATAATCACCTGTAAGGCAAATGCGACAACCACTTGCGCTACAAGTGTAACAGCAACACATCCAGTTTCATTTACTTGTCGTGCAGGTAATGAGTTGCTTTCAAGTCTTTTCTTATATCCCAATCCGGCTAATGCGAATGTTCTAATTGACTTTGATGCATTTGAAAGCGGAGAAGGCAACATTCAGTTATATAATTTGCTAGGCGCAGAAGTATACGCTCAGTCTATTGCCTTGGCCGAAGGACAGAACAGGTTTAACTTTGATGTAAGCAATCTTGCGTCTGGCTGTTATATCGTTAAGGTAACATCCAAAGGCACAACACAAATGGCACGCCTTATTGTGGAGTAAATTGTCTTATCAAACCTAATGCAAACAGGGGTGATCAATTTTGATTGCCTCTGTTTCATGTTTTAACGAAAGAGATTATTAATTAGGGCTTGCTGTTTTTTGTTGGTTGCACATGTATTCTTTGATGATTAAATATAAGGCACGGAGAAACACTGAGAATTTCTTTTTTTATAGTTAGGGCTTGCTGTTTTTTGTGGGTTGTACATTTTTTCTTTGATGATTAAATACAAGGGCGCATGGAGACACGGAGAATTTCTTTTTTTTTAGGCTTGTTGTTTTTTGTCGGTTGCATACGTATTCTTTGATGCTTAAATACAAGGGCGCACGGAGACACGGAGAAACACGGAGAATTTTTTTTATATTTATGGCTTGTTGCTTTTTGTCGGTTGCAAATGTATTAACCTGCCGCCTCACTGAGTATTTGTCAGCTGCATTAAAGATCTTAGCGCTCCGGAGGAGCGACCATTCAATAGAATGAATTAGCGCCCTTATTGTTTAGCTCCGTAGGAGCGACACAGTTTTCCTCGAAAAAACACTCAGTACTAAAATCATTTTGAAGGACACTAATAACAAATTGCTATTTGTTGGGTAAAAATTACCTTGCGATAAACAGAGGATAGTTATTAATTTCTTGACATTGAAAATCTTTGCAATATTGGTTGTTTTCAAACTCTCATACTATTGTCTTAATACATGAGTTTATGACTCTTTGGTCATTTTTGTTTGCATTTATTTTTTTCTTCGAATTGCCAAGTTGTTGGTTTGTTCAATGCGCAAATTAATTAGCAAGATCTAAATAAAGGTATTTAAAAATCGACCAAAAGAGCAAATCAAATTATAGTGAAATAGTAAGTATTCGTAATTGGATCTACTTTAAACTTGATTGAAATACATCGACAAAATTGTTGTACGTCTATTGCCTGTTTGCTACAGGCAGGGCAGCAACTGCATTTTTGTGTTTTCTGCTGAGTCACTCTAAAAAGTCATTTATGGCATATCTGCGTTCACACCGCATCATTCAAATATCTCATGCATAGGTAAGGGGCAAAAAAACACACGAAAGCAATTGTATTCACACTCTTTATTAAAACTTTTTCTAAAGGCGACAAATTATGTTCGATGATACTTTGTAAATGATCGAAACTCAACTTTTTTTATAGTCGTATTCTTAGAAAATGTAGTAATCAATTTATTCAACCGCAAATAGACAGTAGAGTTTATTTATATACAGGTTTGGCTTAAAACCGTTGATATCATTATGTTATTCACAAAAAACTCAACTGCTATGCAGTTGAAAATATTACAAGGGTTAAATGGGTCAAGCAAATCCTTTACTCATAAGGCTTACCGACCATATTTGGAATTCAACTATCTATTTTCGGTTCAATCAAGATTCTAATTCAAATTGTAACCTGATATTTATATGTATAAAAGATAACGCGAAAATGGTTTTGAAACAATTGATTCGTTAATGAATTATTATCATCTCTTACGAATTATACTAGCCCTAAGAAGCCATAAAAAAGCCACCCGTTGAGGTGGCTTTTCGCTATTTTTATTTTACAACTTACTGTTTAATGAAGCGTTGTACAATTTTGCGATTATCAACTTTAAATTCCACCATATAAATACCAGGATTCAGGTTTTGGCCTATTTCCATTATATGAGAACCAGCTCCAAGATTTGATAAATTTTGCTCTGAGATAGATTTGCCAATCATATCGTATACGGTAACCGTTGCATCTGCTTTTTTAATAAACGTAAAATTAAGAGTAGTAAAATTATCAGCAGGATTTGGTGCTATAAAGAAATCGATTTCTGAAGCAAGCCCGTCATCTAAGCCTACAGTTCCTTGTATGTTGATGTCGTCAAGGTAAATATTATTGGCTTCACCAGTATTCGTAAACTCGAATTTAAACATAACACTTGGTTGATTTGCCACATTATTAAGATTCACCGTTTCGAGGCGCCACTGTGCAGCAGTTGGAACAAAATTGCCGCTATTGGTACCCGGAATGGTAGATAGAGAAGCCCCTGATTTTGATAAGCGTGGAACCCATGATGCGCCACAATTCGTGCTCACATAAACTTTAAGCGCATTATCAGCAGCCGTATTTTTTTGCGCAAATGCTACTTGAAAGTTAAGTCCAATATTGCTTGCACCAATAAAGTTATAGGCAGGTGTTACAAATTCATCACTCCCGTTTAGCGTAGTAGTATTGTTTATGAGAACCAAAGATTTGGTGCCTGTTTTTGCAGCTGCACTTGTTACAGTCCACTGTTGACTAATATCTGAAAACGTATACCAATCCGGGTCTGGCAGTGTAAGAGTTTCGAACCCTTGTGAAAAGGGAGGTAAGTTAGATGATGCTAATGCATATACTTTAACCATTCCTGTGCGCGTGATGGTATTAGAACCGTTTGGATTAGTAGCGACAAGAGTTACATCATAAGTTCCTGCAGTTGGATAATTTATGGTAGGGTTGGAGAGGGTACTACTTGAGGGATTCCCGCCTGTAAATGTCCATTGATATGTAAATGGAGCACCATTGTATGAGCCGCTTGAAAAAATAGCATTTCCACCAGCACATAATCTTTTAATTTCACCATTGATAAGTGCAACTGGAACCGGATTGCAAGGGGCGCTGCCATCAGTTCCGGTAGCAGCAAGGTTTGCGGTTGTCCAAAGATTATTTCGTCCGCTTGCTCCACTGTTAAGAGCCGCTGCCATTCGTGCGCTTTGACCTGCACTAAACATATTCATACAATCGCCATCGCTATAGTCCATGTAGTTCATAAACATATCTCCGTTAGGGGCATTGCCATTGCAATTGCTAACACTAGGCCATGTGGCGCAACCAAAATTTAGCGCTTCTTGTGGCGGTGTATCGCTAACAAAGTCACTACCGCATACGGCATCTCCCCATATATGGCGAAGGTTAAACCAATGTCCGGCCTCGTGGCAAAGCACACGGCCATTATTTCCATTGCCAGCAGCTGTTCCCACAGCACCAACAAAACTATGAATCATCACTATTCCATCTGTAAGCGAACTTCCGCTTCCGGGAAACTGAGCAAAACCTAATACCGTTCCAGGCGAACCACCCGTATTTTGTATGCTCTTTACAACCCACACATTCAAGTATTTATTGCTTGGCCAATAAATGAGCGCCTTTACATTATTACGACATCCATTAGTTATACCACTGAAGGTACGCGTAATTCCATCGGTACAATTACCGTTGGGATCTAATGTTGCCAAACGGAATTCAATATTTGAATTTGCAGCAAGAGGCCTAAATACTAACGGAGTGTTTCCTGTATCTGCATTCAGACGTTGATAATCGTTGTTCAATATTTCTAATTGATTAAGAATTTGAGAGCGGTCAATATTTTCTGCCCCTCCCTCATGAACCACATGAAATACAACGGGAATCACCTTGTTTACGAATTTTTGATTATCGTTACTCTTAAGATAATCTTCTACAAACCGGGCAGTAAATTCTTCTAACTGTTTCTGGCTATGAGCATAGTCAGGATTAGTTTTCATCTGGGATTCAAACTCATGATGAGAAGCACACCAATGTGGTGCATTTTGTGCATTTATTTTAATGCTTGATAAAAATAGAAAGCACATTAGTGCTATGTATTTGTTCTTCATTGTCGATTTAAAAATTTTAAGAATAATTATTTGCGCTAAAATAAAAATAAGTAAGCCGAATACCAACTAGTCGGTCTAATTTTGTAGGCATTTGATAAAACTCGTTGCAAGGGTGTTACAATCCGTTCTAAATCAAGCGCAATTAGAGCCAAGTTGGATGCCAATAGGAGGGGTAAGTTTATGAGCAATACTCTTCGAAAGCCATGCCTAAATTTTCGGCAATCATTTCGGCACTGCGACCTTCAATGTGATGGCGTTCAATAAAATGGGCAAGTTTGCCGTCTTTAAAAAGAGCAATGCACGGAGATGAAGGCGGATAGGGAGCAGTATATTTGCGTGCCTGGGCTGTGGCATCAAGATCCTGACCTGCAAAAACGGTAATAAGTTTGTTAGGCTTTTTAGTTGACTTGGATAAGGCAAGTCGCACACCGGGGCGCGCAGCACCTGCAGCGCATCCACATACTGAATTAATTACCAGCAGCATGGTGCCTTCGCTGTTTGGTATGGTTTGATCAACTTGTTCGGCTGATGTTAGTTCTGTAAATCCTGCTTGCGTAAGTTCTGCACGAAAGGGAGTTACTAATTGTTCCGGATATGGCATGTTATTATTATTTTTTGCAAAAATATAAAAATAGAAACAACCGAGCCATGCATTAGTTATCAAAAGAAGACGGATTTAACAACAACTTATATATTCCATTACTTTTGCTGAATCTTTATCATTAATACAGATGAAACAGAATTCGAAAATATATGTTGCCGGACATCGCGGTATGGTTGGCAGTGCCATTGTACGAAGTTTGCAGAAAGATGGCTATACCAATATTATAACGGCAACCTCCAAAGAGCTTGACCTGCGCAATCAATACGATGTGTTGAATTTTTTCGATACACAGCAACCGGAATATATTTTTCTTGCTGCTGCCAAGGTTGGTGGCATACAAGCAAATAATATTTATCGAGCCGATTTTATTTATGATAATTTGGCTATCGAATGCAATGTGATTAATGCGGCCTATCGTTATGGGGCTAAGAAGTTGCTCTTTCTTGGTTCATCATGCATATATCCTAAGTTGGCTCCGCAGCCCATCAAGGAGGAGCATTTGCTAACCGGTGCGTTGGAGCAAACCAACGAACCTTATGCCATTGCCAAGATAGCAGGATTAAAAATGTGTGAGGCTTATAAATTACAATATGGCTGCAATTTTATTTCGGCTATGCCCACCAACTTGTATGGCCCAAATGATAATTACGACTTAAATAACTCTCATGTTTTACCAGCATTGATTCGAAAGTTTTTTGAAGCCAAACAGAATACTAATCCAACCGTAACCGTATGGGGAACGGGGTCACCCATGCGTGAGTTTCTGCATGTGGATGATCTGGCTGATGCAAGCATATTTCTTATGCTTCATTACAATGAAGTGCAACATGTTAATGTAGGTACCGGAACCGATGTAACTATAAAGGAACTGGTAACGAGAATTCAACAGGTTTCCGGATACAGTGGAGAAGTAATTTGGGATATCACCAAACCGGATGGTACACCACGCAAGCTGATGGACTCAACAAAAATTCATAGCCTGGGCTGGAAACATAAAATTGATTTACAGCAAGGTATTGAGATGGTCTGGGAAGAATATTCCCGACAACAACTGGTATCCTGATTGTTTCAGAAATATTATCGTTTTGAATAAACCTGCAACTGGTTATTGTTATTCGCAATTAGGTACAATTTTTTGCCGGATGATTTTTGTGTAATTACCTGCACATCTTTTACATCGTTTGCCGTAAACCAACCACTCGCAGTTGTCGAAAGCGATTTCCAGCCACCGCTTGCTTCTTGCACCAGCACACATCCATTACCGGCATCGTATACACCTATGTTAACTTCGCTTCCATAGTGATTTCCGGCAAGTATTAAATCGGTTTTATTATCACCATTTATATCTTCGGCAACCAGACCATTTACCGGACTGAATTGTGCAGCCATGGGAAGAGCGCTTAAGCTGAAATTGCCGCCACCTTTGTTTATGGCAACTGAATTAGCAAACGTATATGCATTTAGTGTTTTAATAAATTTTAATTCGTCAGGGGTAAGTAATTCGTTTATTGTTTTAGAAGCAAATTCACCATACGTAAGGTAACGTTTACGCATGCTTCGTATTTGATCAACTACTTCATCGCGGCCTGCAATGGGATATTGCTTGCCATCACTGTAATAGTAACAAAGCAAAGCATCCATGGTACCATTACTATCAATATCATTATAAAAGACGCTTACGGGTTTATCTGCACTGCAAGTAAGGCGCGAGTTAAGTCCCATATTTCCGGCAACAATATCTTTAACGCCATCGTTGTTAACATCAGCACAAATAATTTTTCGCCACCAACCATTTGATTTTTCAAGGCCATTGTTTTGTAGCAATGTTATCTTGCCGCTTTTACATTTAAATACCTGTATGGGTGTCCATTCGCCTGCTATTATCAATTCTGAAATTTGGTCGTTATCGATATCTTCGGCAACAGCCGAATAAATAATACCCGGATTTAGTAATGCTTCACATACAGCTACCGTTACATCAGTAAAGGTTCCCTTATTATTTTGCAACAGGTAGCTTCGATCAGCTACTGGGTAGCTGCCGGGTGTAATAAAACCGCCAACATATAAATCGAGGTCATTATCGTTGTCATAGTCTAACGCCACAGCGCAACTGCTGCTGGTATTCATGGCGGGAATGGCTTTCGTGTTTTTGCTGAAATTTCCGTTGCCATCATTCATGTAAATTCTGTCCTGGTATTTCTCTGATCCCGCATCAAACTCGCTGCCACCGCTACATACATACAGGTCTATGTCCTTGTCGCCATCAGCATCAAAAAATAAACTACCAAGATCTTCGCATGCAGCATCGGCTGTAAAGGGTGCACTTATTTTTTTAAATGTTCCATTTTCTTGCTGCACATACAATACGCCTGCCTGACCTGCCGCTCCACCAATGTAGAAATCCTGAGCGCCATCACCATTCACATCACTTACCGAAATATGTGGGCCACTTTGCGAAAATGTATGCGGGATTAATGGTTCACGTTTAAAATCAATAAATTCATTTTCAAGGTGCTGATGGTTGAGTTTCATTTGCAATGCATCCTGCACGAATAGTGGTTCTGGTTTTATTTCTTTTTCACCGGTAGATGTTGCATCTGAATACTTTATTTCCATGGTTTGGTTAGGTTTTGCATTCACAATTTTTTGCACTTTACCATCGGGCCAACGGATATTTATTTCAACAATATTTTTTGTTTTGCCAAGACCGAAATGCAAGTTAGGCTCTACCGATGACAAGTATCCCCGCGAAGCATAATTAATTTTTGTTAGGGTAACCGAATCGGTTTTTACAGTAACTGTTGTACCTATGCCGAAAGGATTTTTTATGTCTCCTTTAAATTTGACTTGTAAGAAGTTGTGCTCAAGGCTATTAGTATTATTCTTAAATACAAATGCATTGTCGTTAATGTTATTTACCACCAGATCGAGATCGCCATCATTATCCAAATCGCTGTAGGATGCGCCATTGCTCAAAGAGGGGATGCTTAAGCCCCAGGAAGATGCATTATCACTAAAGGTAAGATTCGCATTATTTCTAAAGCAGTAGTTGCTCAGCTTTACCGATGGTATCATATTGATTATGCCAAGCACATCAACAGGTTTGCCGGCAGCGCTGCGTACTTTTTCGGCTCCGTAATTGATAAAATCCATATCAGTAAAATCACGGAGGTAACCATTGGTAACATACAAATCATTCCATGCATCGTTGTCAAAATCAGCAAGGAGGGCAGTCCAACTCCAATCTGTTTTTTCAATTCCTGCCAGGCACCCAATATCACTATACGTATTATTTCCATTGTTAAGTTGCAGCATATTACGCATCAACTGATGTCCATAACCCCACTTTACCGTAGCATAGTAATGATCATAATCGGTTCTGCCCGAAAGCATCTTTTGACGCTTGCTTGTTTCGGGTAACATATCCAGTGTAACAATATCCATCAAACCATCATTATTCACATCCCCCGCATCGCAACCCATCGAGAATTTGCTCGTATGTCTGAAGTAGCTGAAACCATCTTCTTTAAAGGTCCCGCTTTTCTGGTTAATGTAAGCAAAATCATTCATCGTGTAATCGTTGCACACATAAAGGTCCTGCCACCCATCATTATTCATATCTGTAATAATGGCGCTCAGGCTAAATGCATTAGATTGCAAACCAGCAGTGGATGTGGCATCTATAAATTTGCCGTTATCGTTGCGATATAATTTGTTGGTTTCGAATTCGTTTTTCTTTTCGTTTTGTTTGTATTGCTTTTCAATTTTAAAATCCCAAACAACGGTATGATTGCATAGGAACATATCAAGGTCGCCATCATTATCATAATCAAAGAAAGTTGCATGATTGCTGTAACCTGCATCGGCCAGGCCATACACAGCTGCTTCTTCTTTAAAGGTTAGATTTTTTTGATTGATAAAAAGTAAATTAGTACGCATGGATGCTTCTTTATTTTGTGAGCGACATAGATAAATGTCGAGCCATCCGTCTGCATTAATATCCACCATGGTAACACCGGTGCACCATCCGGTAGTGGCTGTGCCAGAGGTTGAGGTTATGTCGTCAAACTTTAAGTTTCCTTTATTATGAAACAACTTGCTACTGGCCTGATTAGCCGTAAAAAATATTTCAGGTTTGCCATCATTATCCAAATCGCCTGTTGCAACACCGGCCCCATTGTAAAAGTATTGATAGGTAAAAATATGTTGTTGCGCGGTTTCGTTAACGGTATTGCTAAAAGCAACACCACATGTTGCCGCATCTAATAATTCGAATAGAGGGGTATTGGTATTGTTGCGTTTTTCTGCGGGGTTGCCGCATGCACAAAACAAAAGACAAACCGCAACCACTAACCAATTACAATGTATACGATTAAACATGAAATTTAGAATTATAACGTAAGGGGAAGCGCAAAGATAAAACGAATTTCGAACGGTCAAAATTCCTTTAGTAGGTAAAGAAGTTGCGGTGGAAACAAATGTAAGGTCACGTGTTTGAGGCAGGTTGTTTATTATGCATGAATTATATAGCAAAAAAGAAGATGCTTCAAAAAAATAAACACCAAGTTGTTGCAAAAAAATGAACGCAACTAAACCTTGTAAGAGAAAACAGAAAATATCTTTACACTTATTCTTTCTGAATTAAGCGCGGGCATCTTTACTGTTGTTTATGTTTTTTAACGATGAAGTCGCCTATCCGCCTTCCGTTTTTGAGTCCATTATCGCAAGCAAATTGATAGTGAATACCACCATAGACTCTACTAATGCTTACTTCATTGGCTGCTTGTGTGAATGAGTCAAATGAGCGCACCGGCAATCCATACTCAAACTCGCTGCTATCGGTAAAGGCAATTGTATCGCCCCACAAGGCAATAAGCACCGATGATGCAGCTCCCGAAAGGGTGCTATGTCCACTTGGATATTCAGGAAAAGGTGGGGTCTGTAAATAAGGATCCCATTCTTCGCTGATATTTTCAAGTATTACCGTAACAGGTCTTACGGTATTGTAAAAGTATTTGGCATGCCAGGTAGCTATCAACGCATCCTGTATTGCAATGGAAGTTAAAGCAAATGCTTTTGCTGCTTCAGCAAATGTTTTATTTTTTTTAATGATTATATCCTGAGCTATAGCCAACCAATGCCCACCCGGTGTCATTTTTTGGTTTTGTACAGTTATATGTCCTTGATGTGTTGATACATTTGGGTTATCGTCCCAAAAGGTGGCAATTTCTTTTTGTGTTTCGTTTAAATTTGATGTTAGGGTATATAAACTATCAAGGTAATTACGATACACAGCGTCTTTAGTAAGGTTATATTCAGGAGGGGCATCAAACGTAAATTGTGAAGCACTGTCAATCATAAACGTGCGGTGTGTACCCCAATATGGTTCCAATGCATTGATGTAATCAGGCGGTGTTTGCTTCCAATCACCAGGTTTATTGGTAAGTGTATAGCGTGTCATTTTTCTTGTTTCAATAAAACCGTCCTGTTTGGCCCATTTCAGTATAAGGGTGCTCATTTTTTCGCCATAGGCAATTGAATTTTTCATCTCCTCTTGGGAATGCCGTAATTTACATGATGCTAAAAATGACGAATCGAAGGATGCTATTTTTGCTTCGCTCCAAACTAACTTTTTTGCTGTTTTATAAAAGGCATGTATGGCTGCAACTTCAGCTATTACGGGCTTCTGAGGCACTTCAAATGTAAATGCACGTAGTCCGTTAAGCTTATTTCGCAGTGCATATGGCCCCAATGCGGTATCGCAGGCAGTCAGTGTTTCATAAGCTGCAAGATGGCTGTAAGCATATATTCGGCTTGCAAAAGGTGGATTAAAAATGTCGGCAACTATCACTTCGGTCAGATTGCTATTTGCCGCAGCAAGGTCGTAACCGCTATAGGTATGTTTTTCTTTTCTGTCATTGCTGCATGAAAAGGAAAGGCCAACAAAAATCAACAGGATTAATAGGTTTAATTGCATGCAGCAAATCTATCGGAATATTTTTTCAATTCATATTCCTGTTGATCTTTAAGTTGAAAGATGATAAAACAAGTATAACAGCAGAATTTCCTTCCATATCATTTTTTGGCCTTAATAATCAACTACTTGCCCTTGAATTAAAAAAATATTAACACCTGTGTGAAAACACTGTTAAGAACAAAAAAATGAAATACATAAAGGGACTGTTGGTTTTGTATTTACTATTAATAACTTAGCAGCCGTTTTAATGGAATAAATTCCCCCTTTAAGCAGTTTTAAGAGATCATTTTTTAAAAATTAATTTGAAAATAAACTTACTTTTATTTTGGATCTATACCTCTCGTAATTCCTTTATTATTAAGGGTTTCGAAAGAATATTCTGTTTATTTCCAGCCACACATACCCCTTTTAATATTATCCTAAATAGACAATACGTTACCTTTAGTAGTGAATTTAAAGAAAATAGAAAATCAATAAAATAAGACAATTATGGAAAAAATTACCAAACAAATGCTGTCAGGCATTGCTGCAAAATGCTTAAATAAAGCTAACAGAAGTGTGATGATTCTGATTTTTGGCGGAATGTTTTTTATGACGAATTCCGATTTGCTTGCGCAAATGCGGCCTGTCAATTTCCCCATGCAATATCCTGAAGTGCAAGGCTTGAGAAGCAGAACACATTGTGTGTTCAAGGTTTCTCCGGGTGTTAATCAGGCGGTTATTTCTGCCGGATCGGTTAACTATTGGGAAAATAACCAATGGAATCTGATTGATATGCAGATTTACAATAGCTCAACATTTGCAGGTTATGCATTTGCAAATACCGAAAACAGCTTTAAGTCTTATTATCCAACCAATACTACCGAGCCGGTAAAAACGATAATAGACAATCAACCCATACATGAGTGGGCAAACCCCACGTTAAATTGGCGTGTAAGTAATGCTATGCAAGCGCAGGCAAACTATGCGTACCAACTTAATCAAACCGCAGCAAATGTAAACGGAACGCTAAATGGCAATCAGGTGACTTATGCCAGCATTTATCCATTTGTAGATGCAAGGTTTACACAATTTGCCGATGGGCGACACCTTGACTATATTCTTCAAAGCAAAAAAGCAATTGGCAATGCTCCGCAAGGGGTTAGCGATGTAGCTTTTTCAGAAGTAGTTACCCTTCCCAAGGGATGGACATGGCAATTAAGCGCTTCTAGTCAGGATATTAGCATATTTGATGGTGCCGGAATAGTAAGAATGATTTATACAACACCATATATATATGAGCAAAATTTTGCCGGTGCTGATGTTGAAGCTGGAGCTACAGCTTCAAGTGGAAGTATATCTGGAAAGTACGAGGTGGAGCAAAATGGAAATGAAATCACAATTTATACCTTAGTAGATTATGCATGGCTTACCGATGCCTCACGTAATTACCCTGTAGTGGTTGACCCTACTACCATTATCAATCCTGCTACAATAAATAGTTATACAGGCTGGACTAATGGCAGTACACTAAATAACATAACCGGTGGCGATATACAAGTTACTACACTAACTCCTGCGAGAGGTTGGGCACGATTTGATTTAGCCGTATTGGGCCCCTTGGCATCTGTAACTGCATCAAGCTTATCGTTAACCAATAATGGATCTGTTACTTCAGGTGCAACAAATAATGTTAAAGGGATGACGGTAAAATCCATTGACTGGGACTGCGGCCGCATTATTTGCGGATATTGGCGCAACAGGTGTAGGAACCATATATTCAAGTGCATCATGGGCAGGCACTGGCACCATAAATTTAGCATTGAATTCAACTGCTAATACAGCAATATTTGCCGCTTCAAGTGGTGCTGGTTTTATTTCTATGGGATTAGCAAGAGGCTCCACTAATACATATTTTTTCCGTGGTTGGGCAGGACCCAATCCACCGGCATTATCTGTAACTTTCACTTCTGCAGTAGCTAACGATTTGGGTCTTGTAACTCCAGCTCAACCGGTTTCACCAGTTTGCAATGGGTTACAAAATGTGTCTGTTACCATGTCAAATTCCGGATCAAGTACATGGGATTTCGGAGCTAATCCGGTTACGGTTGAGTGTTCTGTTACCGGACCCAACCCTACCACTTTCCCAGCTCAAACAATAAGTGCTGGTACCTTGGCCTCACTTGGTACACAAGTAGTAACCTTTGCTGCCGGGTCATATGATATGAGTGCTGCCGGTACATATATATTTACGTATTCCTTTAATCCTGCTCCGACAGGCGATGGTAACTCCGCAAACAATACACTGGTAATAACAGTGACCACTACCATAGGCATTACCTCTACCGCATCTCCTGCTACTATCTGCTCGGGTGATATATCTCAACTAACAACAACGGTTACCGGTAACTCAGTAGGATATTCTATCTCATCTATAGCTCATACTCCTGATGCAAGCACCTTGGTCAATGCAGGTCCTCTTGGTGACGAAGGTTCCGTTTCGGTTGCGTTGCCATTTGCATTTAATTTTAATGGTACCAATTTTACCAACGTTATATTGCATGCCAACGGACAAGTTGTAATGGGTACAACAAACACGGCAGTTAATGTTTTTAGCCCTCCAACTATTCCAAATACGGCACTACCAAATAATTGGATAGGCTTTTGGGCAGACATGGAGCCTCAAGCAGGTTCAACAAGTTGGGGAATAGTAGGTTCTGCACCCAATCGAAAGCTAATTTCACGATTTACAAATGCCAATTTCTTTAGTTTTACTCCAGGTTTATCTTATCAAATTGAATTGAATGAAACATCTAATATTGTGGATGTTTTTATTACAAGTTTATCTACCACCTCATTTAATACACGTGCCATTGGATGGGAAAATTCAGGAGGAACCGCAGGCGGTACTCCTCCGGGTCGTAATACTGGCACCTGGTCAACCTCAAATGAAGGCTGGAGATTTTCACCCGCCTTACCTCCAACCTTTGCCTGGTCGCCTTCAACAGGCCTAAGCTCAACGTCAATTTCAAATCCAACAGTTGATGGATCTTTAATTCCAGTAGGAACAACGGTTTATACCATCACTGTAACCGACCCTACAACTGGTTGTTTGGCAACAAGAAGTGTAAGCATTACCAATAACGGAATAGGTAATGCAGCTCCAACCACTACCAGTGCAACTCAATGTCCGGGTGTTCCGGCAACATTGTTAGCCTCTGGTGCCAATACATTAAATTGGTATGACTCACAGGTTGGTGGTACTCTGGTAAATACAGGTCCATCCTGGACTCAAACATTCCCCGCTACCTTTACCTATTGGGTATCTAGCGATAATGGCGTGTGCCCGAGCCAACGTGTTCCGGTTACTGTTACCTTACCTACACTGCCTCCATTATTTACTACTATATCTAAAACCACCATGTGTAGCGGTGACACCGCCTCGCTAACTGCTACTTCTCAAACTATATCATCTTATTCAGAGATATTTGTTGGTGGTGGTTCAACTATTACCCAATGCCAGGCTTGGGATAATTTCCTTGCTGCAATAAATCCGTCAACGGTTTCAAGCATTAAAATGTTCGGAGACCAAAATGCAGTAGCAATAACCGGACGTGAGGTTACAAACGCTGTTACGGCCCAGGCTATTGCCACGGCCTTAAAAAACAGGGCTTCAGGAACATTCCCTGCTGCCGATGGCGCGAATACATGGATTGTATCTAATGGATCTTGTGGCAGCGGTTGTGGTGCTGTCCCTGCAACAGTAGAACTGTCATCTGACGGAACCAGCTGCTCGTGTGTTAGTCCAGGATGGTCTATTCGCCCAAACTTAACAGGATTCAATTCAGGAGGTATAAACGTTTCTACTTGTGGCGCACCAACTAGCCTTGTGGCTTTAAGCATAACTAATGGTACCGCCTTCCCATCATATGCATGGGCGCCAGCTACAGGGTTAAGTAGTTCTACCGTTTCTAATCCTGTTATTGATGGAAGTGCATTACCTATTGGAATAACCGTTTATACGGTTACTGTTACAGACCCAACATCGGGTTGTACTATAACAGCAACAGCTTCTATTGATATACTTGTCACAGGAAATGCAGCACCTACAACGGTTAGTGCAACACAATGCCCGGGCATTCCGGCAACGTTAACTGCAACTGGTGCAGCCACCTTAAATTGGTATGATTCGGAAGTTGGAGGAACAATTGTTAACACCGGATCAACATGGACGCAAGCTTTCCCTGCTACATTTACTTATTGGGTTAGTAGTGATAATGGAATTTGCCCTAGCCAGCGTGTTCCTGTTACTGTTACCTTAGTGAATACTATTCCTATGGTAGCTAACACTACAAAATCGACAATTTGTTCTGGTGATACAGCCACATTATCAGTATTAGCTGGAAGTATAAGCTTATATTCTGAAACGTTTGTCGGTAATGGTGCAACTACAACTCAATGTCAGAATTGGGATAACTTCCTTGCTGCTATTAATCCATCATTTGTTAACTCAATAAAAATGTATGGAGATCAGAACCCGGTTGCAATTACAGGGCGTACTGTGACCAATGTTGCAACTGCTCAAGCAATAGCTACCGCATTAAAGAATAGAACTACTAGCACATTTGCTGCTGCTGATGGCATTAATACCTGGATTGTTAACGCTGCATCATGCGGCAGTGGCTGCGGAGCAACACCTGCCACGGTTGAATTAACCTCTGATGGTTCAACGTGTTCTTGTATTGATCCGGGATGGTCTATTCGCCCTAATTTAACAGGTTTTAACTCAGGCGGTATTAACATTGGAACCTGCAATGGAATTACAAATCAGGTTAATCTTGAAATTTCAACTTTGCAGGCATTGCCAAGTGTTACTTGGGCTCCGGCAACCGGTTTGAGCTGCACAACTTGTGCTAATCCAATATGTTCTGCAACTTCAACAACAACCTATACCGTAACAAGTACAGATCCGAATAACGGCTGTACCATTACTGCAACGGTAACTGTTAATGTTAATCCTTCTCCTACAACACCTACACTTGACAGCACCAATAGTATTTTCTGTGGTTGCGGATCAGCAAATATTTTTGCCCAGACGGTTGCTCCGGCCACTTCAATTAATTGGTACTCGACTCCAACCGGAGGCACATCGGTAGGTAATACCCCAATAGATGGATTAACAGCTTTTGTTACTCCTTATTCTTGTGGTGTGCAAACGTGGTATGCCGAAGCCGTTACGGCTGATGGTTGCGGATCAATAAGATTGCCAGTAACTATTACGCCATTTACACCAGACCCCATAACTGTAAGTAACGATACATTAATATGTAATGGCGCAGGCCCTCTTACATTGACAGTTTCTTCTTCCAATACTAATTATGCATATTCATGGTCTCCGGCAGCTGGTTTATCCGCTACAACCGGCACTTCGGTAATTGCAAGCCCAACAGTGACCACAGATTATATAATTGTGGCATTTGATCCTACATCCGGATGCTTAAATCAGGATACAATTACAGTAGGAGTAGGGAATACGCCTTCTGTGGCACCTACAGCCAGTGCATTGAATGACGGTTGTGGAACGTTGATCACTCAATTAAATGCCAACATGGTACCTGGTACTCCACCTATAGCAGTTAATGCTATTATAGGTACAGGCACAACGCAAAATGGATCGACATCTGAGCCGGCACCGTACGGTAATTTTTGGGGAACCAACAAAACCCAAATGTTAATACTTGCATCTGAATTATCAGCAGCTGGTTTAATACCAGGGTCAAGCTTAAATGGTGTTTCGTTTGATGTTGTAAGTACAAATGGTACTGCTCCATTACCTAACTGGACCATCTATTTGGGCCACACCAATGCTACTACGCTAACTGGTGGCACTTGGCTTCCTGTAACTCAGGTTCTAAATCCGGCAACATATGTACCCGTTGTTGGTACTAATCCACACACATTCTCATCTGCTTTTACTTGGGATGGAGTGTCAAATTTAGTAGTTCAAACTTGTTTCAATACTGGCGGATCGTTTACAAGCAATTGTACGTTTAATCAAACAAATACATCTTTCACTTCATCGCATTGGGTTAGACAAGACCCTGGTGATGCTTGTGTTGAGACAACATTTACAAGTACTGCTTCCACAAGACCTAATATGGTTTTTTCTGCCAACAACGCAGGTGTACCGGTAAATATTACCTGGTCGCCAGCTGCGGGTTTAAGCAGCACCACGAGTGCAAATCCTATAGCAACTGTTTCGAGTTCAACGACCTATACCGTGGTTGCAACCGAAAGTTCTTCTGGATGTTCGGCCTCAGCTACAATTACGATAGTACCATTTGCTGTTCCACCGGCACCCGTTACAGTTAACGATACGGTTTGCGGTATTTCACCGGGAACATTAACTGCAACAGCTACCAATGGCGGAACCTTAATTTGGATTCCGGACTCAACAAGCGGAGAGGTATTGACTACCGGTCCATCATACACCACCACCGTAGGTTCTACTACCACATTTTATGTGTATGAGCAAGATCCATTAGCAACTACTACCAACGTAGGTTTAACAACCACCGCACCCGGAGCAACAGCATTTGCCAGTTCAGCCGGAAATTATCAGACCTTTGATGTAACAGCAAGTACCGGAATAATAATCAATACAGTTGATATTGTTCCATCATTTGCAACGCCATTAAGCACTCCAATAACAATTCAGTTGGAAGATAATTTAGGTAATATATTGGCAACCGCATCAGCTATTACAACTGTTGCAGGTGCTACACAAACTATTCCACTTGGATTTGTGGTTCCTCAGGGTACAGGATACAGACTTCGCCCTGCTCAAAATCCTAATTTACAATATCATCAGTCAGGATTCACTAATCCTTATACGATACCTAATGTAGTTTCCATTACCGGATGGGATGGTGGAGCAACATTATATGTATTCTTCTATAACTGGAGTGTTACTTATGGTTGCAACGGTCCAAAGTCGGCTGTTACCTTAGTTGTAAATCCCCCACCGCCATTAACTATCACACCGGGCGGTTCAACTACCTTCTGCAATAGCGGTTCAGTATTGCTTACTGCTGGTGGAGATCCTTCTTGGGTTAACTTTAGTTGGTCTCCGGCCACAGGGTTAAATCAAACAACAGGTTCAACAGTTACTTCAACATTAAATATTCCCGGAAAATATACATATACGGTTACAGCAGACGATGGTCTCCCTGGAGGTTGTGTTGATACGCAGTCAGTATCAATTGAGGTTTTCCCGGCACCTTTTGTAAATGTTTCTGCATCACCATTTGATTCTATATGTATTGGTTATTCATTCCAACTAAATGCTACTGCCGGGTCATCGAGTTTTAAGCAACTTGGAAACGGTACCAATCCGGTTAACAATACAGCCGATGTATTTAACGGTGGTAATGCCAACGTTAGAACACAAATTTTGTACACCGCTGCCGAGTTGAATGCGGCAGGCTTAGTAGGCCCAACTAATATATTAACTATGGGCTTCCAGGTAGCAAATAAGTTGAGCACAGGTATCTATTCTGGATTTACAATTCAAATGGCGCATACCGGAACGGCTCCACCGCTATTTGGAACATACCTAACTCCTACATTTACCAATGTGTTTACAGGAAACATTTCAACTACTGTTGGATGGAATGATTTTACCCTTACGACTGCATTTCCATGGGACGGTGTCTCAAATATTATTGTAGATATTTGTAATGGCAATGGCCCTCCATTCGGCTTCGATCAGGTATTTTGCACACCTACCTCTTTAAATCAAACAATAGGAATAGCTTTTCTTGGATGTACCGCACCAAATGGAACAGCAACATTAAATCGTCCAAATGCCCGTTTTACCGGAGGAACCGTATCATATTCATGGACCCCTGCATCTGAAATTACAAGTACTTCTGTTTCCAATCCTGTATTTACTGCTGTAACTGATGGACCTAAAACATATACAGTAACGGTTACCGATCCGGCAACCGGTTGTACAGCAACTGGAAGTGTAAGCTTTATAGCCAGCACTACGCCAAAAGTTCCGGTTATTGTATTTGATGGTGATTCTTCAATATGTAATTCGGGTTCTGTTACTCTTTCAATAACTAACTCTAACGGTAATTATCAATGGCAAAGTTCGCCTGATGGAATTAATTTTACAGACATAGCTGCGGCAACCAACTTGTCATATACCAGTCCGGTACTATTTAACGACATCTATTATCGTGCTTTTGTTCATTGTGGCGACACTTCTTACTCGAATGTATTATTTGTAAAAGTGCATAACCCTATGATTACTGCAACTATAAATGATACCGTTTGCGGACAGGGAACAGTAACCTTAATAGCGTCTTCAAATAATGGTTATCCTATCAGATGGTATAATCAGTCTAACGCTATTGTGCACTATGGAGATACTTTTACAACCTTTGTAAATGCAACTTCTAATTTCTTTGTTGAAGCAGTAGTTGACACAAGTGTGCAAGGAACTTGCTTCAAAATTGCCGAGGTTATTAAATTTAACGGTGGTCAAGGAACCGGATTTGGCGGAGTGCTTAACGATGGATCCGGACAGGATTTTATCGAATTTATGAATATGGCAACCTCACCACGCAATATGGGTGGATTTAAGGTAGAAAGAATTGGTAATTCTCCTTTCACCTTCGTAATTCCTGCAGGACAGATTATTCCATCAGGAGGCGTGTTAACGCTTCATATGGGTACTCCAGGCCAGGCAGACGATCCTGTAAATCATCACTTTAATACAGGTGGTATTACTGATGCAACATTTTCCGGTGCTTCCGAAGCCTATATTTTACGCGATGCATCTGATAATATAATAGATGTAGTGTCAGTTAACCTGTTTAACCCAATTGGGGTAGCATCAGGTTTCCCCGGAGCACCAACGGTAACTTCAGCAGATTGGACATATAACGGCACAACCTTAGATAATTTAGGCGGTTTAGGTGGTTGTATCCGTATTAGTTCTGACAATAATCAGTCAAGCGATTGGGCTGCATCAACTGGCCCTCCTACCATAAATATGGGTGCCGCAAATCCTCAATTGTTACCTTTTGTTGCCCCTTGTGGCGAATGTACCTCAATAAGAGATACGGTAACTGCAATAGTAACTGCTCCACCTACCTTTGCTATAGTATCATCAAACGATACCCTATGCGAAGGAAATTGTGCAACTTTGAGTGTTAATGCTGCCGGTTTATTGGCATATCAAAATTTTGAGTGGACTCCTTCATCTGGATTGAGCGCAACAACCGGAAGCAGCGTGCAAGTATGCCCTACGGCCAATACAACATATACAGTAACAGCTTATGATGCTATAGCAGGATGTATAGGTACAGCAACCCGAGTGGTTACAGTAAATCCGGCACCAATTTTAACAAGTATATCTGCCACTCCGTTGGCTATGTGTTTAGGTGATTCAGCTCAAATTACTGCAGTTGTTCCTGTGCCATCGCTCGACTATCAAGTAACTGCTATACCATTTGTACCTCTCTCGCCTGTAGGAGCACCAAACAATGGCCCATCAGGTGATGATGTAATCACAGGTCCTTTCCCAATTGGATTTAGTTTCCCATTTTATGGGGTAAATAAGACGGATGTATTTATCAGCACTAATGGTTTTATATCTTTCAATCCATTTTCCGGCAACGGCTGCTGTTCAGGAGCTTTCCTTCCTTCTCCCGGATTTAATCCAAATGATCTGATTGCTTTAGCCTGGAATGATTTGAATGCAGGTTTTGGAAGCATCACTCATTTTAACTTAACAGCACCCAATCGTTTTGTAATTCAATATACCGGAGTTCCACATTTTGGTGGCGGTGGTGTCCCAGTGACTGGTCAAATTGTACTATTTCAATCAGGTGAAATTCAAATCTTTACTAATGCTGTTACATCTGATGGAAGCAGTCAAACACAAGGAGTGATGAATGATGTGGGAACTTTAGGCACAGCATCACCTGGTTTTAATTCGACCCCGTTTACAGCTACTAATACAGGGTTCAGTTTTGTTATTCCTCCGCCTACATCTATTTCATGGTCGCCTGCAGCAGGCTTAAGCTCCACAACCGTAGCAGATCCGATAGCGAAACCTGTGGCTACAACGACTTACACATTAACTCTCACAAATAATAATACTGGTTGTACAACGACTGATTCAGTTGAAATTGTTGTTTCGCCTTTCCCCACACCAGTCATTACTCCAGGCGATACGCTTGCATGTGTTAACGCTATAACAAACTACTATGTATATGCTGTTGATACGGGTGCTTATGCTGCTGGTTATCCTCCAGGAACTACCTTTGATTGGGGGGATCTTAATGGCCCTATAGCTGATAAAGATAGCGCCATTGTAGGCCCTGCTGAATTATTAAGCGGTTTGGTATCGGTAACTGTTACACTTCCTCTGGCCTTAGGTGGATGTATTGGTTATTCAAATACGATCACATTAAATTTCCAGGAACCACAAACTCAAGTTTTCTTGTCTCAGGACAGTGTAGATGGCTGTACGCCAAACTCTGGCTGTGTTTATGTTGAGAATATTAGTGGCAATGGACCTTTCCGTTATGTATGGGTTGACCAAAATGGTGATACTATTAAAAATGTGGTTTCTGCTAATAGTGTTTCTGGCCCTTATGATACGGATGGAGACTTGATTTTGGATGATTTTGATGGAAACCCTGGTCCTGATATTTACACAATTTATTCCGACACTGTATGTGGACTCCAAGTTGGTAACTACACAGTTTATGTTTCTACCAATGCAAGTTCTTCTTATCCTCCTCCTTCTTGTGTTGCCACGGCTTCAATTGATTTAGGTCGTAAGAGATGTCTAAATATTACTGATCCGTGCGTTTGTACCAATAATATTGATGCTGGATTTAGAAGCAATCCAACAGATGGACAGTTCAGTGAGTTAATTACACTTTATGGTGGGTCTAGTCCATGGTCATTGGTTTCATTAACTACATCATCAGGGCGCCCGACATCAAATGTTGCAGCACCTGTTTGCACCGGTGATAATACCCTTGAGACAGTAGCAGTATCAAGCGCTGATATTATTGAACATATAGCAAATGATAGCTCAACACTGACATTCTATATGTTTGATGGCGACAGCTATAATGCCTTATTCATGGATGCAAATGGAGATACGATAAGTATTACAGGTGGCGGATGTAATTATCCCCCAATGCCGATTGCTGATGTTACTGTTTCAATATGCTCTGACAGCACCCAATTGAATGTTCAGGATATGGTGTTCCCTGGTGGAGTAGATCCTAGTATTTCTATTCAGTGGTACGAAGATTCAACTTGCACAGCCAATCCATTATCTTACAGTGCATTATCAGATATTCCGACTAACTATCCCGATATTTATGATGCATATAATCCAGGACCAAATGGCATTGGATACACAGTTTATCACTTCTATGTAGCCGCTGATTCAGTAGCTGATCCAACTTGCGAAGGTGCTCGATCTATGGTTTCAGTACTTTCAAATAATGTTGTTGCTGAAATTACTTCTATAACTAATGTAAATTGTTATGGTGAGGCAACAGGTGCAGTTGATATGACAATGATTAATGGTACTGCGCCATTTACTTATGAATGGAGCAATGGTACAACCGATGAAGATCTTTCAAATGTTGTGGCAAGTACGTATACACTTACAGTTACTGATTCATTAGGTTGTCAATTTATTACTGCAATAGAGATTCTCGAGAACCCGGCATTTGCTATAGGTAAAACAATAAGCCCTAATTTATGTCACGGTGATAGTACAGGACAGATTGCAGTATATGTTAGTGGTGCGGTATCACCCTACACCTATCAATGGAGCAATGGCGCCACCACCGCCATCAACAATTATTTGACTGCAGGCACATATACACTTACAGTAACAGATAGTTTAGGATGCGATACGATCATGACCTTCTACATATTCGAGCCTAACATGTTAGATAAGAATTTCACGATTACCCAACCATTATGTGCTGGCCAAACAGGTAGCATAAATATCACAGCCTTTGGCGGCACGCCATGGAGCGGTGCAGGCATACACGCAGCAGGCTACGACTATAGCCTTGATGGTGGAGCAGTTCAAAGCAGTGGCTTGTTTACAGGCATAAGCTCAGGTACTCACACGGTATTAATTACGGATAGCAACGGCTGTAATCTGGCAGTTGTATTTACCATCACAGCTCCGGCACCACTTATTTGTGGTGGCAGCGTAAGCAATACGATGTGCAACGGAGGCAGCGATGGAATGATAACGAGCAACATAACCGGAGGCACCGCCCCCTATACATACAGTTGGAGCACGGGTGCTACTACCCAAACAATAGGAGGCCTAGCGGCAGGTGCGTATACAGTAACGGTAACTGATGCCAATGGATGTACCATGAGTTGCACGTATAATATAGTAGAGCCACCTGCCATAACCTTTACCTTAGTTGTTTGCGATAATATCAAATGTTATGGTGGCAATGATGGCAAGGCATGTTTAAATAATGTAGTAGGAGGCACGGCCCCATATACCTACCAGTGGAATACGATTCCAGCACAGACTACCGCCAATGCAAACCGGCCTAACGGCAGGAACATGGACGTTAACCATTACCGATGCCATGGGATGCATGACAATCGGTTCGGTAACAATTAGCCAACCATCGGCACCACTGGCATTAAGTGGCGTAGTAACCAATGTAGGATGTAACGGAGGCAACACCGGAGCTGTTAACCTGACCATATCAGGTGGCACAGCGGGCTATACAGTATTATGGAGCACCGGAGCCACAACCGAAGACATCAGTGGTTTATCAGCGGGAACCTATACGGTAACTGTTACTGATGCTAATGGATGTACGGTAAGCACCAATACGACCTACACCGTAGGACAGTCAGCCGCTATAGCCCTCAGCCTTGCAACCAACAATGTGAGTTGTAATGGAGGAGGCAATGGCAGTATAACCGCCACAGCTACCGGAGGTAGTGGAGCATATAGCTATAGTTGGAGCAATGGAGCTAGTACGGCCACCATCATCAATCTGGCAGCCGGTATTTATACAGTAACGGTAACAGATGGAAGTGGATGTACACAGAGTACAAGTGCCACCATCATAGAGCCAAGCGCCTTAAGTTGCATTTGCAATGCAAGTGTAACCAATGTAAGCTGCTTTGGTGGCAGCAATGGCAGTGTAACAGCACAACCCATAGGCGGTACCCCACCTTATGGATTTGTATGGAGCAATGGCGCATTAACACAAACGATCAACAATTTAACAGCAGGAACGTATACCGTAACCATAACGGATGCCAACGGCTGTACCAAAGTGGGCACGGCCACGGTAACGCAGCCATCACAATTATTTGTGTTTGTTAACGGTACCAATCCGGCATGTAACGGAGCTAACAGCGGATCGGCAACGGCCATCGCCATAGGAGGTGCAGCACCATACAGCTATAGCTGGAACACGGTACCAGTAAAGACCACAGCCATCGCAACCGGCTTAGGCGTAGGAACGTATACAGTTACCATAACGGATGCCAACGGATGTACGGCAACCGCGAGCGTGACTTTAACAGCGCCACCGTCCTTGAATGTAACGAGCAAGAAGACCAATGTAAGCTGCCATGGCGGTAGCAACGGAACCATAACGGTAGTACCAACAGGTGGAACAGCACCATATAGTTACTTATGGAGCAATGGAAAAACAACGAAGTTTGTAATAGGCCTTGCAGCAGGAACGTATACCGTAACAGTAACAGATGCAGGAGGATGTACCAAGACATTGAGCGTAGTAATTACCCAACCAAGTGCCTTGTTGGCTTTGTATACTGTAACCAATGTAAGTTGTAATGGTGGCAGCAATGGCGCCATCGACTTAAGCGTAACAGGAGGCACCCCGGGCTATACCTACTTATGGAGCACAGGAGCCACGACACAGGATATTACGGGAGTAATGGCAGGCATGTATAATGTGACCATAAAGGATAAGCGCGGATGTATAAGCAATGCGATGGTTGTAATAACCCAGGCCAATGCAATGATTGTAAGCATCACACCAAAGAATCCAAAATGTAATGGAGCGGCAAACGGACAGGCAACGGCAAGCGTTTCGGGAGGTGTAACACCATATAGCTATTCATGGAGCAGCGGTCAAACCACCGCCTCAGCTACTGGCCTAGCGGCAGGAACCTATACCGTAACCATAACTGATGCCAACGGATGTACCAAGACACAGAGTGTAACGTTAACACAGCCAGCAGTATTAAGTTGCAGTGCAAACGTATTGCAAACGATAACATGTAATGGAGGTCTTGGCAAGATAGGCGTAACTGTAACAGGCGGCACGCCAGGTTACACATATACCTGGAATACCGTACCGGTAGCCACTACCGCGATAGTAAACAATGTAGGAGCAGGCACGTATACGGTGATCGTAAAAGACAAGAACAACTGTACAACCAGTTGCAGTGTGACGTTAAGTCAGCCGGCAGCCATAACCTGCGATCCATTGACCATCACAGCGGTAAGTTGTAATGGAGGTAACGATGGAACAGCTACTGTTTCAGGAGTAACAGGAGGCACCGGCCCATATACTTACTTGTGGAATACCAGTGTTGCCCAAACTACAGCAACAGCTACAGGATTAAGTGCAGGTACTTATACCGTAACCATAACTGATGCCAATGGATGCACCAAGACCGCAAGTGTGGTTGTGACTCAGCCTACAGGAATAATGGCAGCGTTTACCACAACCCAACCTACGTGTCAAACGGGAATAGGCACCGCCACAGTAACAGCAAGCGGAGGCACCATGCCTTACAGCTATTTGTGGAGTGATGGTCAAACAACAGCCACCGCTGTTAACTTGCCAGCAGGTACCTACAGTGTAACAGTAACGGATGCCAATGGATGTACCGCACAACTTACAGGAATTATCATTAATCAGGGCAGCACGATAACAGCCAATCCATTAACAGGAGTAAATGTATTATGTAATGGAGGTAATAACGGCAGCGCAACTATTAGCGGCATTACCGGAGGTACAGCACCTTACAGCATCAGTTGGAATACGGTACCAGGCCAGGGCACGATGACCGCCACGGGCTTAACGGCTGGGACCTATACAGTAACCGTTACTGATGCACAAGGATGTATATATACGGCAAGTATAGAAATTACAGAACCACTAACCCCTGTAACTGCAAGTATCCCTACTGTTGTACCAATCACCTGTACAGGTGGTGGCACAGCAAGTGCTACGGCACAGGGAGCAGGAGGCACTCCGGCTTACACATACCTTTGGAGTGACGGACAAACAGGTGCAACCGCCACAGGACTTGTGCCTGGCGGATATATCGTAACAGTAACAGACGCTAATGGATGCACAGCTACAGCCAGTTTAACCATAACAGCACCGGGTAGTCTGGTATTAAATATTAGTGGAACAAATGTATTATGTAATGGAGGCACAAGCGGCACGGCAACCGTGGTAGCAAGTGTTGGTCCATCCCCTTATGCATATTTATGGAGCAATGGACAAACTGATGCTACGGCCACCGGCCTTGCAGCAGGAACATATACCGTAACGGTAACAGATGACGCAGGCTGTACAGCTTCGATTGATATTGAAATAGATGAGCCAAGTGCAATGATTACGACTACTTCACAAACGAATGTAAATTGCAATGGTGCAAGTACCGGTAGCGCCACAGTAAATGTAATTGGAGGAACACCGGGCTATACCTATAGTTGGAGTAATGGTCAATCTAATGCATCAGCAACTGGTTTGGCAGCAGGTACTTACACGGTAACTGTAACAGATGCAAATGCATGTACTACCCAAACAAGTGTCACCATAACCGAACCAACAGTTTTGGTTATTGCGCCAAGTCAGGTTGACATTGCTTGTAACGGAGCCAATACAGGAAGCGCAACTGCAGCAATAAGCGGAGGAACCGCCCCTTATAACTACCTATGGAGCAATGGTCAGATGGGTGCAACCGCTACCGGTTTAACAGCCGGTACATATACTGTAACCGTAACGGATTACAAAGGTTGTACTACCACCATGAGCTATACGATACTAAACTCTACAAGTATTGTAGTAAACCCAACGCAGACACCTATTTTATGTAACGGTGGTACAAGTGTATTGCTTGTGAGCCCAACAGGCGGAACAGGCCCATATACTTATAGCTGGAGTCAGGATCCAGGCAATACTACCAATACGGCTACGGTACCTGCAGGCGTTTATTATGTAACCATAACAGATAGTTTGGGTTGTAGTGTAACGTATTGCTTTGTAGTAAATCAACCTGCAGCAGTACAATGTGCAATTAGCAGTACAGGAGTAAGTTGTAACGGTGGAAGTACCGGTACGGCAACTGCCAATGCAATAGGCGGTACCGCTCCATATACCTACAGTTGGAGCAACAGCGCATCTACTGGCAGCATTAGTGGATTAGCATCAGGCACATATACTGTGACTGTGACAGATGCTAATGGATGTAGCAGCACTTGCAGCATCGTTATTGTTGAGCCAATGGCATTAAGTGTAGGCACCAGCAATACAAATGTAACCTGTAACAATCCAACCGGCACCGCAGTAGCGGTAGTAGGAGGTGGAACACCACCTTATACCTATAGCTGGAGCAATGGAGCAACTACGAGTGCCATCACCGGTCTTGCAGCAGGAACGTATACGGTTACTATAAATGATGCAAATGGTTGCGGACCAATAACTGCAACGGCAGTTATTAATGCTCCAACACCAGTTACATGTACAGCCAGTGTAACACAAAATGTAAGTTGCAGTGGTTATCATGATGGGCAAGCTACGGTAGTACCCGCAGGCGGAAATGGAGTATATAATGTAATTTGGAACACAGCTCCTGCACAAACTACGCTAACGGCTACAGGACTTGGAGCAGGAACATATCAAGTAACAGTATTTGATGGTGATGGTTGTAGCAGTGTTTGTACAGTCATAGTAACTGAGCCAAGCCCATTGATTTATAGCTTTACTACAGGAGGTCCTGTGTGTCAGGGTGGAAACAATGGAACAGCAACCATAACTCCGGTAGGAGGTACGCCATTCACCATTGGCAATGCATATATTTACTTATGGAGCAATGGCCAAACTACTCAGACTGCAAGCGGCTTGAGTGCAGGGGCAGTGTATGTTACCGTAACTGATAGTATGGGTTGTAACGTTCAGGTTGCCATTATCATGTCACAAAGTGCAGCACTTAATTGCAACACAGTTTGCACGCCTACTGCTTGCGGACAGGCAATAGGAACTGCAACAGTTAATGTATTTGGAGGCACACCACCGTATGTATACCAATGGAGTAATGGAGGAACCAACGCAATTAATACAGGCTTAACAGCAGGTGTTTATACTGTTTTAATTACCGATAATCAAGGATGTACTACTTCTTGTACAGCGTTTGTTGGTCAACCGGCATCCATACAGTTTACCTTGAGTGCAGTTAATCCATTATGCAACGGAGGAAATGGAACGTTATCAATCACTAATCTGAATGGTGGCAGTGCTCCTTACACCTATGCTTGGAGTAATAGTATGACTACTACTTCGATTACGGCCGGTGCAGGAATCTATGCTGTAACTGTAACTGACAGCAGTGGATGTACAGCAAGCTTAAGCGGAACGATAACTCAGCCAGCCTTATTAGAAGCTACAGCTACAGCAGTAAATGTAAGTTGTAATGGAATGATGGATGGCAGCATAAGCATAGCAGTGACCGGAGGAACAGCGCCATACAGTTATGCATGGAACACAGGAGCAAGCTTAAGCTATATTGTAAATACCGGAGCAGGAATGTATACCGTAACGGTAACCGATGCTAATGGATGTACCGTAACCGCATCAGGAGAGATAATAGAACCGGCAGTACTGGATACAATAAGCACTTCGAGCGTTAACTCAACTTGCGGATTGTGCAATGGCGAAGGAACGGTAAATGTTACGGGAGGAACAATGCCATACAGTTACTTGTGGAGCAGCGGTCAGACTGGCCAAACTGCTACCGGCTTATGTCCAGGTAATAACTTTGTAACTGTAACTGATGCCAACGGATGTGTAATAAGCGTATGTGTGAAGGTTACAGATAACGGTGGCTTTACCGCTAGTTTGAATAGCCCAACCTATGCAGGCGGATATAACATCCGTTGTAATGGAGGTTTGGATGGTAGCATTAACCTGACCACCAATCCACTAGGCACTTACACGTATACATGGAGTACCGGAGCAACAACTGAAGACTTGATGGGTATTGGAGTAGGTATCTATACAGTAACAGTAAGTAATGGAACATGTACACAAACAGTAAGTATTACCTTAACGCAGCCTGCAGCATTAGCTGTAACTGCTAGTGGTACCAATGCAAGTTGTAATGGAAATAGCAATGGTACTGCAACGGCTACGGTAAGTGGCGGAACTATGCCATACGGTTATATGTGGAGTAACGGTCAAACTACTCAAACAGCAACAGGCTTGATGGGTGGAATATATACGGTGACCGTAACAGACGCGAACGGATGTACTGCCACGGCAAGCTATGAAGTTACAGCTCCGGCAAGCGGACTTAACATTACCGAAACGCATGTAAATCCAGCTTGCAACGGTGGCAGCAATGGTAGTATTAACATTACCGTAACCGGAGGTTCGGCCCCATATACTTACATATGGACAGGCGGAGCTACTACCGAAGACCGCACTGGCCTGCCAGCAGGACCACATACCGTAACGGTTACAGATGCCAATGGATGTACCATCACCTTATGTGTAGTGTTAACGCAACCTAACGCTATCGTATTGAGCCAAAGCTGTACTAATACTACTTGCAATAATGGAAGCAACGGTGCATCAAGTGTAGCCGCAGCAGGTGGAAGTGCGCCATACACTTATGTGTGGAATACTTTTGCTACAAGCAGTAGCATTAGCAACTTGCCTCCGGGTACGTATACCGTAACGGTAACAGATGCAAACGGTTGCAGTAACAGCAGCAGTTGTGTAATAACAGCACCAACGTCAATTGTTGTAGTTGTTGATAGCACAAGCAATGTAACCAACTATGGAGGTAACAATGGAGCAGCATACATTAGCGTAAGCGGTGGAGGCGGTACTTACACGTATCAGTGGAATACCATACCAGTAAGGACCACTCAAGATGTAATCGGATTAACCGCAGGAACATTCCAGGTAACGGTAACGGATGCAAGTGGATGCTTAACCCAAGCAACAGTAACGATTACTCAGCCACCTTTCTTGTGTAGCAATGGTACACCATTCCATACTGAGTTCCCGAATCCTGGTACATATGGAAATGCAGTAGGTTGGACAACACCGGCCGCAGGCAATAACATAGGTACTTACCTGACTAACCATTTCCCGGCCGCATTCCCGGCTAGTTTGGTTGTAGGTGGCGGTTGCGGTGGAAGCAAGACTCTTACCTTAAGCAGCTCTACGGCAGTGCGCAATTTCTTAACCGGTCAACCTGCAACAGGTGGTGCATTACAGTTAAGCTCTAACCTGAACAACCCAACAAGTGGCTCGTTTAACAGTTCGTTTGCAGCATTGGTAGTGAGCTTGAAACTAAGTGTGGTATTTGATGCATACGATCCGAACTTTGCGCCTGTGCCAACAGTAACATTAGGTGACCTAATATATGGTACAGCGCCATTTGCTGGTATGACTGTAACGCAAGTATTAAACGAAGCTAATAAGAAACTTGGTGCATGTTCAAGTCCTTATACATCTGCGCAGTGTAGTACAGCGGTATGGAATATATTGAGAGCATGGGCCGGTGGTATACAAGGTAGCACTTCAAGTATGTTAACTTGCCCTGCACCTCCAAAGATTACCAGCGACATCGTAAGCACTACCGGTATGGTAACTATTTATCCTAATCCAGGAGAAGGAATGGTGAATATGAACTTTGAAGCGACTGAAGATGGTACAGTACGCGTAACTGTGTATGATAACATTGGCCGAGTGGTATTTAATTTAGAGGAAGCAGCCTTTGCAGGTAATAACACACGTTTGTATAACATGACTCAGTTTGCAGCCGGAATGTATCTAGTAAACGTTCAGTTGAATGGTATGACTGAAACTGTAAGGTTTATTAAGAAGTAGTTTTAAGTAAAGAATAAACGCAAATTACCAGAGAGGCTGTTTCGAAAGAGGCAGCCTCTTTTTTTTTCAAAATGCGGATGTTATTGAAAAAATTAAAATAGTTATTTGACTCTGGTGCAAAAGCAGATGGCTTCTACAAATTAATTTTGCTTTTGTAAAAATAAATCACGTTAGTTTGTATTTGCAAAAAAATCATTTGCCTATGGGCACATTGTATTCCGAGTTTTTACCAGTATTTACAAATTAAAAGACAAACGTATGAAAAATCAAAACTCCAAATCCGGCAATGTACCGGTTACTGTATGCGAAGTTGAGAGTATCAGCAGTATTGCATCGCAAACCATTTTCGCTTACACACACACTGGCAACTTAAATTCAGTTGTTGGCCAATTAAGTATTTACTATCCTGCCTAATTGTATTTTGTGCTAGCTATTATGTTACCAATGCGCAAAATTCCAATTTCAACATCATGATAAATAATGGATTTAATTGTACCGGCAATTCTGAAGTAGCATTGGCCGATGGGAAATTTGCAGCATGTGGCAGCTCTATTGTAGACAATGCATTTAAAGATGTATACGTTTGTAAATTTGACATCAATGGTGACACCCTATTTACTAAAACCATTGGTGGGGAATATGACGATGAAGGTTATTGAATAAATGCAACAGCTGATAGAGGGTTTATTATAGCCGGTTATACCAAAAGCTATGGTAACGGATTTGCAGATTTCTTTTTAGTGCGGCTAGATGCTGATGGTGCAATCTTGTGGACACGAACCAATGGCGGATCCCTTAGCGAGGGTAGTTACAGTGTGCTGCAAACAAACAAACTACACCCAATGCTTTTTGTCATAACACCTGGCTCAATGGGTCACAGAATGTAGTTTTTACAACTGACGAAGTAAGCAACTCATACCTTGCTGCATATAATGTTTCGGACCCCAACAACGTTCAATTACTTGACAAAATACAATCTCAGAATCCGGCTTCAGGATCAATCATTCACAACACATATATTAGAGATGAGTATGCAGTATGCTCATATTATCGCGATGGATTTACAATAGTTGATGTAACCCGCCCGGGCAATTTAGTATTAACGGGATGGTACGATACATCACCTTCATTAGCCGGCAATGGATTTAATGGCGCATGGGGTGTATACCCTTATTTTGCATCGGGTAACGTAATCGTTAGTGATATTGAAAATGGTTTATTCGTATTAACACCTACGTATACACGGGCCTGCCATATCGAAGGTGTTATTACCGATCAGCAAACGGGATTAATCATAGCAGGTGCTACTGTTAGCATCACCGGACCAGCCACCTTAAACGAAACTTCGGCAGTTAATGGTGAGTATAAATCAGGAACGGTAACTTCCGGAACATATACAGTAACCGTTAGTAAAACGGGTTATACCACTAAAGTTACTTCAGATGTGGTTCTCACTAATGGTAGCTTAACAAATTTAAACGTAGCATTGGTACCGGTAGGTGCAGCTTGCACCGATGTATATGAAACCAACAATTCATCAAGTACTGCCAAAGCAATACCTGTAAGCATTGATATATTTGCCTTGATTGGCGTGTCTGGCGATTTAGATTGGTTAACATTTGCTACTGTTTCACCCAATACAAAATTAAAAGTTACGCTTCAGAATTTGCCTGCAGATTACGATTTACGTCTGTATAGCAGCAGCAATGCGCTGTTGGCTAAATCACAGAACAACGGCACGGCCAATGAAACTATCATCCGTAATGCTACTACAGCTGCTACCTATAAGGTACGTGTAAATGGATATAATGGAGCGTTCAATAATACTGTTTGCTACAAACTGCGTGTGGACGTAAGCAGTACAAACTTTGTAAAATCAATGCCTTTAAATGAAGCGTTTAATAAATATAGTGATGAGGGTGATTTGCAAGTTTTCCCTAATCCATCAGAAAATGACGTTGCCTTGTTATTCACTAGCGAAATGCAGACTACCGGCACCATTCGCGTATTTGATATGCTTGGAAAGCCTGTTAGCCAATCTAACATTGACATTAGTGAAGGAGAAAATCTTACGATGCTCTCGCTGCAAAATCTAACTGCAGGCATTTATATGATAGAGGTGAATGATGGTGCTGTAGTTTATAAAACCAGAATTATTAAAAATTAAAATTCTTTTCTTTAGATAGACCGGCACAATTTAAATTGTGCCGTTTTTTTTTTGTTCCTCTGTTTAATAGAACAGAATTAATTACTTTCATCTCCTGAAAAATTTAGCCTCAAATAGTAATTGAAACCATTAGTCATATTTCTTGTTGCGTGCATACTCGCTTTGGTTACTTTAAGGAGTGTAAATGGACAACATATCATTGAACGATTGGGAAAGCCTGATCGGGTTTTTACCAAAGGGGATGGCCTTGCTTCCAATTCAGTATATGGTTGCCTGCAAGACTACCAAGGCTTTATGTGGTTTTATAGCACACGTGGCATAAGTAGATATGATGGACACAGGTTCAAAAATTTTTCAATCAACGATGGCTTGCCCTCCAATGATATTTGGTTTTTAAGCATTGATTCTTTAAATAAAATATGGATTCATGTGTATGACCGTTCATTATATTATATCGAAAATGAGGAGGTAAAAAAGGCGGTTGATCTGCCGGGAACTTATTCGATCAACTTATTAGAGTCTGATCAAAATGGAAATATTTATTGCAATGACACGTCCATTCGTTTTGTACTTATGTATGAAAACAATAATTATAAATTCGTTTCAAAGGTCAGTAAGCCTTCAATACAGAATACCCAAACAAATTTTTATTACAATAATAATTATACTATTGAATATAATGCCTTTAGGGATACAGCAGAGGTGACGTTGTTGAAGAGTAAAAAAACGTATACATTATATTCGGCAAAGGATATTCATTATCGATCGCCTGTTTTTAAAAATGGGAAACTGATTTTATCATCCAGCATAGGAATGCACTTATTTAATCAGGATAGTTTAGAAATGGAGTATCAATACACCTTGCCAAATGCATTAAATAGAGTTTACTTAGATAATGATGGCAACATATGGGCAACTACGCGCGAACAGGGGGTGTACTTGTATAAAAAGAAAAACAGAAGCCTGAAGCGACTTGATCTAAACACTGCATCTCCATTAAGTTCAATAATACCATATAACAAATCAAACTTGTATGCGGATATGGATAACAATATCTATTCGTTTGACACTGCATCATTTACATTTAATTATAAGTACACTATTCCGAAAGTAAGATTTGCTTCTCCCTTTTTTCATAATGATGAGTTTATAATTACCCTCTCCAAACCAATTATGCTTGAAAATAAAAGTGGCAAATGGCTTCCTTATAAATATATGGAGAAATTTACCGGTATTGAACCATCTGTCCCAAGTAGAGTTAATTATTACAATAAGGATACATTGCTAATAAGCCGGCAAATGCAACGGGCATCATTACTTTGTCTTGTGCATGATTCGATTAGGGAACTGCCACTGTTTGTTGATAATGAACGTTTCCAGCTTTCATTTATTGACAAGGATGGCATCATTTACTTTTTTTCTAAATACAATATCTATGTCTTAAACAGGAATTTTATTTGTAACGATACCATTTCATATGAACCTTATTTTAAAACACTTTCTATAACTCATGTAAATCAACATCCACAAACAGGTGATATATTTATTGGCACTGATGGGCAGGGGATTTATAAAATTTCTTCAGGGTCAATTAGAAAAGTATCAACCAACCTGACGGTAAATAAATTTTTGTTTGCCAAGGGGGGCATTGTGTTTTCAAATGATGTAGGTATATATTACTATCGATTGCAAAATGATACGCTCTCGCCCCGTATAGCATATACTACGCAGGATGGTATTAATGGTAATGACCTTATAGACTTTTATATTAACAATGATACGCTTAACGCAATTATGCGAAATGAAATTCTGCAAATAGCATTTAATCCAAATCCGCCTAAGCCTAAAGCCCTATTATTATACAAGGCTATGTGCGATAGTGTTGAGTTTACGTCTTTGCCCTTATTCAGTGCGCCTAACACGTTCGAAAATATTGAAATGTATTTTAGTTTGTTTAATTTTGATTATGTAGATGAAATACAATACTCCTATATACTTAATGAAAATACTGAGCCAACGTTGCTTGAAACCAATTACTTGCGACTAAAGGAGTTGAAATCAGGAGAGTATACAATTACCGTTACAGCAACAAATAAATTTACCGGAGATGTGCTCGCAAGATTAGAGAAAAAATTTTCTGTAAAAGTCCCATGGTATGGAACATTGCTATTTCGCTTATTAGTGAATTTTGTGGTGTTAGGCGCTGTCATATGGCTATATCGCAATAGGATACAGGCAAAGGCCGAACGGGAAAATAAAATTAAAACATTGGAGTTAAGTATGAAGGAGTTGAAATTAAATGCACTCGAATCCCAAATGAATCCTCATTTTATATACAACTCTATGGCGGCCATTCAGTCATATATACAGGCAAATAAGAAAGCCGAGGCTGAGCATTTTCTTACAAGTTTTTCGAAGTTGGTAAGGCAGTATCTTGAAGCCTCGCGCAAATCATTTATCAACCTAAAGGATGAAATAGAATTACTCACAAGATATTTGACGTTAGAAAAGTTACGCTACGAAGACAAGTTTGAATATCACATCAGCATTGACCCGAACATTGACCTTGAGCATGTAAAAATAAATACCATGCTGCTGCAACCATTTGTAGAAAATGCAATACAGCATGGCTTGTTTCACCGTATTGACCACGGAATTTTAGACCTTACATTTACCAAAATAAAAGCTGACTTGCACATAACCATAACCGACAACGGAGTTGGCGTTGAAAATTCCAAAAAATTTAAACAGCACAACAACTCAATAATAAGCTCACGCGCCATGGAAATATTTGAGGAAAAACTGGAAATTGTAAATCGTATTAAGCCGGGAGCTCTGCAATGTACCATAACCAATTTGGATGATAATGCGCCTCAATATAAGGGAACAGTAGTAAAACTAATTTTTAGTAACGTATGTTAAATTCGACTAGTAAAATAAAATGCCTGCTGGTAGATGATGAGAATAAAGTATTGCAAGCCATGCAATACATATTGACCGAACATCTGCCCGAAGTAGAAATTGTGGGAACCGCAAATAGTGTTGAGCAAGCCTATCAAAAAATAATTGAAACCAATCCAGATGTTGTTTTCTTGGATATTGTAATGCCTCAGGAAACAGGGTTTGAATTAATAAAGCGATTTTCAACTATCCATTTTGAAATAGTATTTATAACAAGCCATCAGGAGTATGCGCTTGATGCCATACGTTGCCTGGCATTGGCGTACTTGCTAAAGCCGGTAGCTGTAGAAGATATAAAGGCTGCGCTGCAACTTGTGCGCGAACGTCTGGAGCTGAAACAAAAAAAACAACTGTACGATGCGCTATTGTACAACATGGAAAAAAGCAATGTGAGAGAACACAAACTGGCTGTATATAATCATAATCAAACAGAGTTGATTGATATAAAAGATATAATACATATAGAAGGATGGGATCGCTACTCGCGCATACATACAAAATCGAAAGGCACACTAACAAGTAGTTACAATATAGGAAGATACACCGCCTCGTTGCAGCATCATGGTTTTTTTCTTTGTCACAAATCGCACATGATAAACATGGACTATGTTAGTAATCTAACTAACAACAATCAAATACAACTACGCGACCAAACCCTTGTGCCGCTTGCGGTTCGCAAGCGTGCCGAGTTCATGGAGCTATTCAGCAAGGTGCGTTAAAAATAAATTTTTACGATTGTTTAATACCAACGTTAGTTTAAATAAAATTAGCGCAGGTATGATATTGCTTTGCTGATTAACGGTGGGGATATACGTTTGTCCCATGTTAAACAATTAAAAAAATTAAATTATGAAAAAATTATTTTATGTATTATTTTATTCAATGCTAATTAGCGTTAGTATTTTTGAAAAATCCTTTGGCCAATGTGATCCACCGATAAGCAGTTTCTATTTGAGCAATTCCCAGTATGGGCAACCAATGACTGAGTTTTGTTTAGGGGAAGACATATACTTAATTGGTGGTGGAAGTCAATTCGAGACGAGCTTTCAAATTGCCATTCAAGAACGAGAAGATGCTGACGGTCCTTTTGCGCCTTTCGTATGGGGAACTATTAATGGATATAATATGAACAGTATTGCATGGAATAATGGACAAGTCTTCTCTATAAACTTGTCACAATTTTTATTGGCAACTCAGCCAAATTATAAATTATCGCATAGTAGAAATTACAAAGTACGATTGGCAGTTTCCAATGCCTGTGATCCCTATGAAGAGAGTTTTCAGGCTTTTGATCTTGTTTGCATTAAGAATTCAACTCCATGTAATTCATTAAATGGTGCGTTTGCGCTATTTATTGTAGGAAATGGTTTTGTCAACAACTTGTTTCCAAGTGGTCATAATAAATATGGAAATTTGGAAATTCACCAAACTTGGATAATTTATGAATATAATCAAATAAATAATTATTATACATTTTTAGATAGCAGTAATCATGCTGATGATTTCTTATTTCCTGTTCAGGTTGGAAAGTGTTATTTGGTAATTCGGGTATTGGAGTCTGCTTGTGGCAAAGTATGCTATGGACAACAAGAATGTTTTCAGAACCCTGGTGGCGGTGCAGCTGCACCATGTAGCTTTTGTGGGCCGTTGCCTAATTGTGTATTACCAACATGTGCACCGCCTACCTTTTTAACATGCGGATTAAATCAAGGTGGAAATAAAATATTAACGTGGAATGCAATGCAGGGTGCTACAAGTTATCAAATTCAAATTAGAACTAATGATGGAGATTGTTGCCCTACTTTAACCAATGCTAATACTTATACGATTAATGTGTCAACAAATAATTGGACAATTACAAATTTCTTCCTCAATAAATGTTTTTCCTGGAAAGTAAGAGCGATTTATCCAACTTGTACTAGTAGTTTTTCAACTAAAGCTTGTTACAATTCATTTACCACTTGCAACCCTCGCTTAGGAAGCATAGATGAATCAACCTCCGGTATATTAAGCATTTATCCGAATCCCGTTTCAGAAAATTTCTTGAATATTGCGGTCTTGTCAGGCGATGAAAATGCTAAGAATGAAGTTCAAATTACTTCAATTGATGGTCGTTTATTGCAATCATTAACTGTAGCGGGCAACACTGAAGAGAAAATTGATGTCTCTAGTTTTGCAAAGGGGATTTATTTAATACAAGTACTTGAAAATAATATTGTAATTGAAACTTCTAAATTTATCAGGAACTAAATTGTTACTTATTATTATAAGGAAAGGCTGCATCTATAGCAGCCTTTTTTGCTTTTTTATTAAAATTTATAATGGAAAGATGCTTATTTATACTTATTATAAAAGTTGAGTTTTGAAATTTTAAAATGAGCGATAAAGGAAAAGGTGAGTTTGCAGAAAATTCCAATGATTTTAAGAAATAAATAGAATCATGATTAAAATTCGAGCCAACCAAACCATTCATTGCATACAAAAATTTAATACTAGTAATGTAGCTGATGATATGGTAACGCACCAAAGCATATATACACTTGATGGCCGCTTGTTGCAAACAAATACAATAACCGGTACAAAAGCACAGGCCATTGATGTTAGCAAATTACCTGCAGGTATGTATATTATTAAAGCAATGCAATTGGATCAGGTTGTGCATAATGGTAGATTTGTAAAGGAATAGTTTTCTCAACACTATATGTCAAGAGCAGTAATAAACCGGAAGAGAAATTTCTCTTCCGGCTTTTTTTTATGATGATTTATCTTAGAAATCGATTGTTTAATACCAACGTTAGTTTAAATAAAATTAGCACAGGTATGATATTGCTTTGTTGGTTGACGGTAGCAATATACGTTTGTTGGTATCAAATCAATTAAACAATATTATTATGAAAAAATTATTTTCAATCCTGCTGCTTTTGGTATGTTCATTCGTATCACGAACGCAAAACTTGACATTTCAAGGCCCTAATCCATTGCTAAGTGATGACCCGTTTATTGTTGATCTGGCATTTACTTTTCCCTTAAATTGTAATCAGGTGCAAACAACATTGTCATTTACCGGCAATAATTCATGTATTGATTGGAGTAATGTTTTAATAGAAGGTGGCACATTTTTTCAAGGAGGAAATACGAGTAGCATTTTTCCACCAAACACATCTTTTAATCAAAACAATTCTGTTACAACATTAGTTATTACAGGTACTCCGGGTAGTGTTGCCAATATTCAATTTAACCTGCGCACCAAGTGGGGAGAAATTTGTGAAGGAGGTTGGCCACTTCCGGGCTATGGTTTAAATCAAATAACTTTTTCGTCATCAGTCACATTCACTGGAAATAATGGCGGATGCGGCACATTTAATTCAAACAATTTACAGCGTGAAATAAATGCATACCACCAATGGATCGTAGGTACTCCTGCAGCGGCAGCAAGCCGGTGCTTAGGAGGCATTTTTAATATCACTACAAACCTAACTCATCCGCAAACATACAGGGGAGCAATTCGATTACGAAATCCCCGTATATACCTTGACCTGCCTACAGGTGCAATTGTACATGGAGTGATTTATAAAGGGGTGCCTCTTGCTTTTTCAAATACGAGTCCGGGTTGTGGTAATGCCCCTAATGGTGTAACACGTTGGTCAGCCAATATACCGGTACCAAATTATTTACAACCTGAAATTTCACATCTGATAACTTTTAAAGTTCAATTTCCATGTAGCTTATTTCAGTTGAATACAAACTATGTAACAAGGGCAAGGCTAAGTGGAACAGACTGCTGTCAAGCTGGAAAATGCATGCAATCAACTCAAAGAACTTTTCAATTTACTAGTATATGTTGTGATGCGGTTATTACTCAGCCAACATTAAGCAAAACACTTTTGCAAGGAACTGAGTATTGCCCGGGCGGATGCTATGAAGAAGGGCAAGTAGGTAAAAACCCACAATACAATATTCAATTTAATGCTTCCAATACCCATTTACCAACCAGCAATGTGGTAATCAGCGATAATATTCCAGCTACTGTTGATGTAAGAAAAATTACGACACCTGTGCCACCAGCAGGTGCAACAGTGGAGTTATGGTATGCTACAACCAATAGTGGCTTGGTGCAATATCCATCACCTGTTCCGCTTCATATTTTTGTTCAGTCTAATAATGTAATGAATTGTAATTTACCAGGCTGTAGAATAACGCAACTACAATGGAGATACTCCACATTCCCAGCCTTTGGAACCATAACCAATAGTCTCGATTTTTCTTTAAATAGTACAGCGCAAGTCAATGTGAATGTTTCAAATACAGCTACCGTAAATTATATACTAAATAATGCAAATGAAACCAGGACATCAACAATTTCGAAAAAACCTGTTGCATGTAAACCAAATGTAAAAGTTCAAAAATGGATTGTAAACAATGGCTCATGCAGTTATTATCAATCGGTATTGCCAAATGATATAGTTACGTTTAGATTAAATGCATGGAATACCGGTTCGGCCAATGTAACTAATGGTTTGATAACCGATGCAGTGAGTAATATTTTTGATATCCTACCTCAATCAATAGCATATTATTACGGGAATCAGATATGTCCCACCTCTTCCTCCTTTATGCCAAATTTTGCATTTCCAGGTAGCTCCCCAGTTGCATCAAATATTAATGGACAAACAATTACAATAAGCAATGCAAATTTGCCATCTTGTGATTTAACCAATAAATTTATTGTTGAGTTTCAGGCAAGAGTTAGACCTTTCACAGCATCCACTACCGTTCAAAATACTTTTAATTTTACAGGAACAAATTATACTGTACCGAAAGTTTCAAATGTTGTAAATATAGAAGTAAACGAAAGCCTTCTGCTAACGGCAATGCTCGAAGTTCGATGCACCAATGGCGGGAATTTTAGCACAACAACAGATGCCTCAGCCGGATCGCCAGTTCAGTACCGATTGACCCTTACCAACAATGGCAATGTTACAGTTGACGATATACGCTTGTTCAATACGCGCCCGCGTCCGGGAGATATTACTTCTAGTTGTATACCTGTAGCGCGCAACAGCACTTCGCATTTGGCATATACCGCTGCAAGTGGTGTGGATTTTGTCGGACCTGATTTATATACCTCAGATGGCTGCAACCAAATTATTTGTAATGGTACACCTTGTGCAGCCAGCGGAACTTTTACAAACATGCTATCGATGTCGATGACTTCGGGAGCTAATCAACTTGCACCGGGTGCAAGCATGGAAGTTTTTATTGACGCGCTTGTTCCATCAGGTGCAACAAATGGACTTACTGCCATTAATGATATTTGCCTACGTGCACATCGGGTAGGGGGTTCTAATAGTTCAGTATTTTGTTCAAACAGTGCAGTTGTAAACATTACACCATCAGGGTGTAATGAATGTGTAGAATTAACCAATGAATCATTCAGTTGTGGTCCAGGTGGTGCACCAACACATTCTTTTTGTCTTGTCAATAAGAGGAGTTCGAATATTACATTATTTCATATGAATGTGGGGACAAATTCTTTAATAAGTTTTCCTTCATTACCTCCCGGTGTTACCGTAAGTCAAACAGGTAATATAGTAACCTACACACTACCGCTACCTGGCTTGGCTCCTAATCAACCTCTGTGTGGATTTACTAATCAATGGATGCCTGCATTTGGAGGTCAATATATTTGCCTTGGGCTTGGTGCAAGTGACAATCAAACAAGTTGTGCAAACGGAAGTTCACATTGCATTAATCTTCCCGATTGTCCAAATGGTTGTATTGATTTTGTGAACCCACAAATTACTTGTGTACAAACAGGTCCCATTACATTTGAGCGTCATTTTACATTTGCTGTTAAAAACACCTTCCTTCCATGTGTTGGTAGTTTTCACTTACAGGGTGGTATGTGTGCTGCACCTTACAGCCAAACGATTATATTACCATCTCCTTTATACCTAAATCAAACCTCCCAGGTTTTTGATATTACTCTACCAACGTTTTCGTGTGATGATATTTTCATTGGAATTGCCTGGGCAGCAGAATGTAATCAAACGGTTTCGTGCGGAACCGGAGATAGCTATTCTTCTAATACTCCATGCGGCCCAATGAGATTAACAGGTGAAATAATCAAATCCAATTTTATGACTACCCACCCCAACCCAGTAACTCAAGGTCGCTTAACGGTGACTATAAACGATGTTGACGAAGGCATGACCACGCAGTTCAGCATCTATGCTCTTGATGGTCGCTTGTTGCAAACTACTTCTGCTACAGGTTCAAAAGAAGTTGTAATTGATGTGAGCAGCCTTCAAACTGGCATGTACATCATCAAAGCAACACAGCTCGATAAGGAAGTTCATGCCAGCAAATTTGTAAAGCAATAGCCTGCCCTACAAATTAGTATTACAACCAAAGCAAAGTCGGAAGAGTTTTACTCTTCCGGCTTTTTGCATTTAACAGGCCATTTAAGTTACGTTAGTTTAAAATATTATGACGATGGTTTAAATCTCCGTTAGTTTTTAAAATAATTGACTAATTCTTGTCGTATTGTAATAAGCAATATTATCGAAACCGGCTCTAAAGTGTTGCCGCCCTAAAAAAGATATTTATCCGCAAATAGACAGTAGGATTTAAGTTATTAATGATAAAGGGAAAGAGCAACTATCCACTTTGCCAAAAATTCCATCCATCCATTTTCGTTTTTTTATTGGAACAGCCAATTTCAATATCCTACTATTTCCTTTTTTTGTCATCCAAGCTCCAACTGCATAGCAGTTGAGTCTTAATGTCTGTAATCGTTGATGATTTGGCTTTTCGGAGCTAACCTGTCTGAACAAACTTATGATATTGTAAGCTAAGTTTACCATACGCAATGCTGCTTCTGTTGCAAAAAAATCTTTCATATTAAAACCTTCTAATGCAAAATCATATTTAAGTTCTTTAATCCTATTTTCGCAATCGCCCCTTCCTTTGTATTGTTCCCAAATTTGTGTTGCAGGTAGCGTTTGATTTGTATAAAAAGTATGATACCGGTATTGCTCATAATATTCCTTATCATCAAACAGCTTTAGTTTTTTACCTGTTGCTTTGGGCCTTAAATCAACGCTTTGTCTTATAACAATAACCCTACGTTCTGATTCCCATTTTGATGCCTTATACCTTGTTTCGCTAATCCAAATTCCTAATCCGATAGCTGTCCAGGTTTTTTGTTGCTTTATCTTATCTTGTAATGGATAATGCATTCTCCCCGCTATCACGTATGGAATTTGTTCTTGCTCTAAATGTCTAAAAATTAAATCGCTTGCAAAACCAGAATCGGCACGTAGCAAACCAATTGTTTTGTTTTTGAGTATGGATAATGTTTCGTTTAAAAACTCATTACACTGATGTGCGCTTGAGGTATCGCCACTTCTAAGCCAACTGTTTACAACCATGCGCTCGTTGCCTAAAAAAGCAAATAATGGATGATGAGAGGCTCTACCTCTTTTGGTTGGATTATAGCCCTTATGATTGCCTTCTTGCAAATCACCATACCGAGTAATAACGGTAGAGTCCAAGTCTAATGCGTAATTATCAAACTGCAATTGATTAAAAAACCATTCTTGCAATGTTGGAAACACCTCATTATTTATGCCTTGATTAAACTTTTGAAAAAATCGTTTGTAGGTTGTATCGCTTGGTATTTGTTTCCATCCAAATATTTTTTTTAGCGTATCATCTAATCTTAACACATGTGTGTGTGAAAATTTGTAACAGCCTAACCATACTGACAATAGGAAACTTTCAATGATTTCCTCATTCTCAAACCTGTTATTACTCTTGCTTTCGGGAATGTGTAGATTTTGCAAAACGCTTTTCAAACCAATTTTATCATTGAATTTTTTCATTAACGAAAAACCTCCCCATGCACTTACTTTATCATCAGAATATTCAATTTTATAACACATATTATTTGTAAGTTTTGGTTACAAGGTCAAAATCCTTAGGTGTATTGTCAATAAAGAATATGCAAAGTTTTTAACATGTGGATTGTCTATTTGCGGATAAATGCAACAGCTGATAGAGGGTTTATTATAGCCGGTTATACCAAAAGCAATGGTAACGGATTTGCAGATTTCTTTTTAGTGCGGCTAGATGCTGATGGTGCAATCTTGTGGACACGAACCAATGGCGGATCCCTTAGCGAGGGTAGTTACAGTGTGCTGCAAACAAACAAACTACACCCAATGCTTTTTGTCATAACACCTGGCTCAATGGGTCACAGAATGTAGTTTTACAACTGACGAAGTAAGCAACTCATACCTTGCTGCATATAATGTTTCGGACCCAACAACGTTCAATTACTTGACAAAATACAATCTCAGAATCCGGCTTCAGGATCAATCATTCACAACACATATATTAGAGATGAGTATGCAGTAAGCTCATATTATCGCGATGGATTTACAATAGTTGATGTAACCCGCCCGGGCAATTTAGTATTAACGGGATGGTACGATACATCACCTTCATTAGCCGGCAATGGTTTTATAGGCAACGGAGTAAATATTGCATTTCGTAATCGTGGTCGCTTTGGCAATAATTTATACATTGATAATGTAAATTTAAACGCAACTGTGGCCGCCTCAGCCGGTGCAGATAAACTTATTTGCAAAGGAAACACTGCAGCTATTGGTATGTCAACAAATTCAAATCTGAATTTTAGCTGGTCGCCTGCCGGAGGTTTATCATCGAGTACTATGAGCAATCCTCAGGCATCTCCAACAGTAAATACTTCGTATATACTTACGGTTACTCATGCCCGCTCAGGTGTCATTGCGAAAGACACAGTAATGGTAACAGTAGATTCGGTAACAGCAAATGCAACCACAACTGCCGTATTGTGCAATGGTGGCAATAGCGGCCAGGCAAGTGTAAGCACAACCAGTGGCATTGCTCCTTTTGCCTATTTATGGTCCAATAGCAGCAGCACCCCCACAGCAACAGGTTTGGTTGCCGGGGTTTACACAGTTACCATAACCGATAATGCAGGATGCTCTAAAACATGTAATGTAAATATTGCACAGCCAACGTTGCTGAGTGCAACAACTACAAATACGAATACAACATGTGGCTTCAATAATGGAACTGCAAATGTTTTGGCCAGCAACGCCACACCTCCTTATACTTACCTTTGGAACAATGGCAGCACGAGTGCAAATGTTAGTTCATTGGCTGCCGGCACGTATACAGTTATAGTTAATGATGGCAATGGCTGCACAATAACTGCCACCTCCATAATAAACCCAAGTGTGGCCATAAGTCCAAACCCAACACAAAAAAACCTGCCTTGCTTTGGTGCAAAAAGTGGTGTGTGTAAAGCAGCACCAACAAACGGTGTTTCGCCCTAGTCTTTCCTTTGGTCTACAGGTGCCACTATCGACTCCATTGCCAACTTGAAAGCAGGAAGTTATACATGTACCATAACCGATGCTGCGGGATGCACAAAAACACAAACATACACGCTCACACAGCCGGTTCAAATAGCAATCGCCATGAGTGGCACGCCAGCCACTTCTCCTCTATTTAACAACGGAACAGCAACAGCCACACCCAGCAATGGTTTTAGTCCTTACAGATATTCATGGAATACATCGCCAATAAAAACCACACAAACAGCAACAGGACTTGTACCCGGCACCTATGTAGTAACAGTAAAGGACAACAAAAAGTGCAGCCGCAATGCTTCTATAGTAATTGGCACTGCAAGGTTTGGAGTAACGGACACAGGTGACGAATTATTTGTAATACCAAATCCAACAAGTGATGTCATCAGCATAGAAATTTCAAATTCAGTGTTAAGCGGAAATGCCACTTTCGAAATTATTGATAGCAAAGGCAGCGTAGTATTAATGGAGCAATCAAACATCACTTCGCACGATTTTACTTTTTCGATTTCGCTGGCACATTTGCCAAATGGTATTTATACTTTAAGGGCAAAAGATTCGAAAAATGTATTTACGAAAACTGTGTTGTTGGAAAAGTAGTTCTAATAATGTGCCTTCTTTGCTGAAGGAGTAAATTTTTTTATAAAAAAATATAGGAGGTGCAAAATTGAAGCCTATATAATTGCTGGCGAAATACAAACACAGATTTCTATTACACTCAGTGAGCACAAGAGCACTGCATGTAGATAACTCAAGCGCAACTTTCCAAAAAGACGCTTAGGTGCAAAAATCTATGTTACATCTCTCGCACAAACTAAAACAAATATAAGACACAAAGCAAAACCATGATATTAGACAATGACCAGGCATTTACACATCAAGAAAAAATAGCAGAAGCACTTTAAAATATAACTTATTTTACCGGACCATTCACATTGCAAGATAATGCTACTATGGAAAAATAGAAATGCGTTTTTTGATAATTCATTTCAAAAATAACAGACTTCACTTTAATCAAAAAAAGAGAAGTCGAAAGAGTTGAAAACGAAATCGATAATAGACTTATAAGAAAATTTAGTTACTTATCTCCAAATGAAGTACCTTTACAAAACAAGGTAAGAGTTGTACTTATCTGTTGAACACAGCTTGTGACAATTCAACCAAAAAGCTAACAATAAAATGAGAAAGAAGATTTTATCATTATTGCTTTTCATGTTGGTTTCCAATGCTTCTTCAAGTCAGCAAAAGAATATTACTTTAAGACGTATCACCTCACAGCAAGGCCTTTCAGACAACCAGGTTACGTGTACCATTCGCGACAAACAGGGTTTTATGTGGATTGGCACTAAGGATGGATTGAACCGTTATGATGGACAAGACTTCTATGTTTTTAAACACAATGAAAAGGACATCAACTCACTTTGCGGTAATATTATTTCTTGCCTTGAAATTGATAACGATTCATTGCTTTGGATTGGAAGCGCTTCGTCAGGGATGTGTAGTTATGATTTCAGAACTGGTAAGTTTAAAACGTATAATAAGTCAAATTCAGAATTGAATGTAAATAACATCAACGACATCACATTTGATAAAAACAGAAATTGTCTTTGGATTGCTCAGAATAATGCCGGCTTGCAGCTATTCGATTTAAAAACAAAAGCTACTGATAAAAATAAAAAGCTGATTTCCACCAATACTTATTATGATGTACTTGTTAATGATACCATACCATATTTTGCAGGAATTATTGAATCGCTTAAACGGTTGGGGAATATTGGCAAATTCAGAACGCAGGTCTCAGACACAGCTATGACTATTAATAAAATATTTCTTGGAAGCGATAATCATTTGTGGTGCGGTGCATGGGATAACGGGTTGCATCAGTTTGATTTAAATGGAAAAAGATTGGCAACCTGGTTTTTTGATAGAAGTTTAAAGTTGAAGCTATCAGGCGATGAAATACTTTGCCTTGCAGAAGATGAAAACAAAGTTTTATGGTGTGGTACAAAATCTTCGGGCATTCGTTTTTTTGATTTGAAAACAAAATCCTTTACCAACGATATTAAATTTTCAAATCCCGTTACATCCAGAATAAATAGTCTGTATCGCGATAATCGCAATCGAATATGGATTGCCTCCGAAACGGGATTGTATGTTTACGACCCGCTGCAAAATCAGTTTGAAATTACAAAGCTGCCTGTTCCGCCCGGAACTACTTCATGCAAAGCAAATGACAGGATTATTTTGAAAAGCGGGAGAGAATTTATTGTAACTCAGTGTGGCTTTTTTTACAGAAATTCAAATGATGAAAACTATCTGCATAAGGATTTTTATTATCGCGATGAAAGGCAGGAATTGACCAGCATTTTTCTTGATGAAAAAAACATAATTTATATAGGAACCAACCGCTCGGTGTTTACATTGGATACCGTAACACTTGAATTAGTTTTCCCTAAGGTCAGTTATGCAGCAAGCAAGCACCAAAGTTTTTTCATGGGTGGTTCGCGTGCAAATTCAATTACACAAATAAGGCATCATGAGCATTCGCTTATTGCTGTTTCGCTTTATGGCAATTACATCAAGCTATTTGATACCCAACATAAAAACGCATTTATCAATTTAAAGGATACGAACGTAGAAGGAACTTTTGTGGATAATTTATCACGGAAAATTTTCAGTGATTCGAAAAACAATATCTGGGTTTGTGGCGCCACCCATGGTATCAATCAGGTTTTGATTCCACAAAGGATTTCATTCGATGAGTTTCCTTTTGCCGACAGTATTGTGCGGGTGATTCATTCCGAATCAAAGACCTGGAATAGACCTGATACAAAAAATGTAAAATCAGTGAACAATGTTTTTGACATGACAGAAAACACTGACGGCTCTTACTGGGTAACCACACAGGGACAAGGGCTGCTGAAGTTTTTTCCCGAGAATAATTCTGTAACATTTGTGTCTTATGCAAATGAAATTAAGTCGTTGCAGGGTTTGGCAAAAGATAAAAATGATAATCTTTGGATGGTTAGTTCAACTGGTTTGTTGCATTACAATGTAAAAGGAAACCGTTACAAGTTGTTTGACATGCAAAGCGGGATTTCTGAAAATATCAGCGGGTATTTTTTTCGAAATGACAATTCAACAATACAAGATGAAATGAGTGTTGGTTTCGATGGTGGTTTTATTTCCTTTTATCCTTCTCAGATTATTTCAAACCACGAAAAACCATTTGTCAGTATTTCAAGATTGTGGATTATGGATGCGCCTTCTGATTCGTTGTTGTTTGATCAATTGAAATTGAATTACAATCAAAACTTTTTGAAATTCAATGTTGCTGCAAATAGCTTTTCCGACAACGGTCAAACCACATGCTTGTATATGCTTGATGGCATTGATGATACCTGGCGAAATAATCAAACCAATCCACTGATTACCTACACCAATTTGCCGCATGGAAATTTTACACTTAATGTTAAGGCTGTGAACAGCGATGGAATTGAAAGCGATGTTTATGAATTGCCGTTTATTATTACACCGCCATTTTATTTCACCTGGTGGTTTTATAGTTTGCTTTTAATAGTAATATCGACATCTGTATACGTTTTGTATCGTTATCGAATCCAGCAGATTTTAAAATTGCAGGAAGTTCGGAATAAGATTGCCCGCGATTTGCATGATGATATAGGCAGCACGTTAGGAAGTATTCACCTTTACAGCCAGATTGCCAATGCTAAATTAGTTGGAGAAAACTCAAGAGAGATAAAATCTATCTTAGAAAAAATAGAAAATTCATCGGTAGAAATTATTGATAAAACCAGTGATGTGGTGTGGGCGGCCAAGGCATCAAATGATACTTTGCAAAATTTAATATTGAGAATGGAAGGTTATTCAGCTTCCATTTTAGGAGCAACAGGCATTCAATTTAATATTGAATATGATGAACGTATTACTGAAATGAAATTAGAAATGACGGAACGGAAAAATATTTTTTTGATTTACAAAGAAGCCATTCACAACATTATTAAATATGCCAACTGCACGGAAGTAAACATTAGCATAAAGAAAAATGCAGATAAATTGTATGTTTCAATTTCAGATAACGGAAGTGGTTTTATTTCAGACGAACTAAAATCATATAATGGCAACGGCATTAAGAACATGAAATCAAGAGCTTCTGAAATAAAGGGTAGTATAGAAATCACATCGTTTCCGGGTAAAGGAACCATTATTGAATTAACTGTATAAAGCCATCTATTCACTTCACCATAATTGGTTATTGGTATTGAAAACAATTACACTCACTTTTGCATCATGATAACAGAGGAAAAGAAAATACTTCAGGTAATTATTTTTGATGATAACATTAATGTGCTCGAATCTATTGGTTTGCTATTGTCAACTACTGATAACATGCAACTCGTTGCTGCTTTTGACTCCTGCAAAAATATGCTGGCAGATATTGAAAACATAAACCCTGATATTGTATTAATGGATATTGATATGCCCCTGATTACCGGCATTGATGCTGTAAAATTATTACGTACTAAATATCAGGCATTGCCTGTTTTAATGTTGACAGGTTTTGAAGATGACGATAAAGTTTTTGCTTCGCTGTGTGCAGGAGCCAACGGTTATATTTTAAAGAATGCCAATATGCAATCGCTTATTCAATACATAAATGAATTATATCATGGTGGTGCTCCAATGACACCCGTTATAGCAAGAAAAGTATTAACTCAATTTGCAAAAATTCAACCTGTTAAGCAACCCGATGAAAACTATAACTTGAGCAGTCGCGAGAAGGATGTGCTTCAGCTTTTGGTGAAAGGCAGATCATATAAAATGATTGCAGATGAATTAAACATCAGCTACGAAACCGTGCATTCGCACATTCGAAAAATTTATCAAAAGCTGCAGGTGAATTCTGTGGGTGAAGCGGTATCTAAAACAATTTCGAAAAATATACTGAGGACTTATTTGTTTTAGGACTTGTATAGTGTGCGAGTTATGAAAACTTCCAATAATTATTTATTTTCACTTTTTACTCCTGCATATCATTCAAACAAATGTCATAGATAATTTCCACATCAGTTCTTTCATAATGATGAGAAATAAAATCTCTGAAATTTATAATCGGTTGTGGATCCATTATAATTTTTGTTTCAAAAAAGTCAGGTTGTAATCCATCAATCTTTTTTATATTCTCAGCAATATGCTGCAAGCGCATAGCAATAGAATCCAATGTTTTTAATCCTTCCTTTGTAGACCTGAAATCTGATGGATTAGTAATATCCAACATGCGTTCCTCAATCAGTGAAATGGATTCTAAAATATTATGAAGTCGCTCGTTGATGATGGTATCATGCATACAAAATTTCCTTTTCAATTGAGTTTAAAAAATTCTGACGGAGATGGTTTCCCTTTCTTGTAATATCTACGTTTTTATGCAACCGGTTTTCAAGAAATGATTTCAACCCATACAAATATTTATACTTAGGTTCACGAAGTTCTACCAAAACATCAATATCACTTGCTTCATTGGCTTCGCCACGGGCATAGGAACCAAAAATGCCAATATTCAAAACACCATAATTTTGTTCAAACAATTTCTTATTTGATTTTATAACCTCTAGTATTTCCTGACTTGTCATGATGCAAAAATGCTGAAA